>DASYUS010000110.1:0-9399 GCA_036000945.1 Allostellaceae bacterium | reverse complement strand
GAAAGCAGGGACCCACCGAGCTGCCGCTCAACCGGTTGAGACGTGGGTCCCTGCTTTCGCAGGGACGACAATAGAGCCGGCAAGCGAGATCGATCGGACTTCGGAATCGGGGCACGACTCATTTTGGCTCCGCAGTCGCCTTCGCGCGCAGCAGCGCCTTGATGCGCTGCGGTGTTGCCGGCAATTGCCGCACGGCGCCGGGGATGCCGATCGCGTCGTCGATCGCCGAGGCGATCACTGCACCGACCGGGGTTATGCCGCCCTCGCCGGCGCTCTTGATGCTGAGCGGGTTCAAGGGGCTCGGCGCGTCTTCGGTGATCAGGACCTCGATCGGCGGGATCTCGCGCGCCGTCGGCAAGAGGTAGTCGGCGAAGGTGACGCTGAGCGGCTCGCCGCGCGCATCGTAGCGGAACTCCTCGGAGAGGGCGCCGCCCAGCCCCTGGACGACCCCGCCGACGAGCTGGCCTTCGACCAGCATCGGGTTGATCGAGCGGCCGATATCGTAGGCGACGAGATAGCGCTCGACGGTCGCCTGTCCGGTGTCGCGATCGACGCGCACGACGGCGATCTGCACGCCATAGGGGTAGGTCATGTGGTCGGCACGGAACCAGCCTTCGGCGCTGAGCCCGGGATCGCGCTCGCCGAGGGTCGGCGAGTCGGGCGCAAGGTAGCGCGCGATGTCGCCGAGCGCGATCGATGCGCCGCCCGGCCGCTCGCGATGGACGACGACGCCGTCGGCGATGTCGAGTTCGTCGGGCCGCGCCTGCAGCAGCGAAGCGGCGATCTCCAGCGCCTTGGCGCGGACCTTGAGCGCGGCTGCATGGGTGGCGCCGCCGGTCATCACCGAGGCGCGCGAGGCATGCGCGCCGATGCCGTATTGGATGCGGTCGGTCTGGCCGTAGACGACGCGGACGCGGCGGTAATCGACGCCGAGCGTGTCGGCGCAGATCTGCGCCATCGCGGTGACGAAGCCCTGGCCGACATTGGAGCCGCCTGTCACCAGCTCGACCGCGCCGGTCACGTCAACCGTGACCCGGGTGCCGTCCATCGGGCCGAGCCCGCCCTTGTCGACAAAGATCCCGACCCCGGCGCCGACCAGCTCGCCGGCGGCGCGGCGGCCGCTCAACTCGGCCTGCAGCCTATCCCAGCCGATCCGCGCCAGCGCCTTGTCGAGCAGCAGCGCGTAATCGCCCGAATCGTAAACGATCTCGGTGCCGAGGGCACTGAGCGGCCGGGCAAACGGCATCTCCGCCGCGCCGATCAGGTTGCGCCGGCGCACCGCGACCCGATCGAGGCCGAGCCGGTCGGCGACGGCGTCGATGAGCCGCTCGCGGACGAAGCTGCCCTCGTAGCGGCCGGGGGCACGGTAGGTGGCGGCGGGGGTCTTGTTGGTCAAGCGGAAATGGCCGGTGACGCGGTAGGAAGGGATGCGGTAGGGGCCGGGCAGCATCGCCATCGTCATCTCGGGGACGCGCGCGCCGTGGGTCCGCACATAGGCGCCCTGGTCGAGGTAGAACTCGTCCTCCAGCGCCAGCACGAAACCCTCGGCGTCGACCGCGACGCGGGCAAAGTGGCGCTGCTGGCGCGAATGGTTGGCCGCCATCAAATGCTCGCGGCGGTCCTCGATCCATTTGACCGGGCGGTCGAGGCGCAGCGCGGCGAGGCAGACGAGAAAATCCTCGGGGTAAAGCTCGCCGCGGATGCCGAACCCGCCGCCGGTACTGCCCTCCTTGAGGACGACGCCGGCGGCGCTGCGGCCGAGCATGCGGGCGAGACCGTCACGGTTGCGATGCGGCACCTTGGCGGCGCCGTACAGCTCCAGCACGTCGCGCAAGGCGTCGTAATGGGCCAGCGCGCCGCGCGTCTCCAGCGGCACGCCGCTGTGCCGGCCGATCTCGAGGTCGAGCGCGATGACGGCGTGGGCCGAGGCGAAGGCTGCCTCGACGTCGCCATAGCCGGCGCGCAGCACCAAGGCCTCGGTCGACAGGCCGGCGGCAAAGCTGCCCGGCTCGCCGGCGGCGTCGAGCACCGGCGGCAATTCCTCGGCCTCGACCGTGACGAGGTCGGCGGCGTCCTCGGCCAGATAGGGATCGGTGGCGAACACTGCGGCGACCGGCTCGCCGACATAGCGCAGCCGGTCGCGCGCCAGGAGCGGCTGGCGGTAGGGGCGCAGCGCCTCGCCCGCCGGGTCGCGGAAATCGATCGGCGGCAAATCGGCGATGTCGGCCCCGATCCAGACCGCGAAAACGCCCGGCGCACTCAGCGCTGCCGCGACATCGACCGCCCGCAGATCGGCGTGCGCGTATGGCGAGCGCACGACCCGCATGTGCAGCTGGCGCGGAAACGAAATATCGCCGACGAACCGGCCACGCCCGGTGACCAGCGGCGGGTCCTCCAGCCGCGGCACCGAGCGGCCGAGAACGCGGCCCGCGGGCGGCTTGTTGCTGACAAACGGTGCCAAGAGCGCGACCTCAAATCCTAATCCGCATCCCCGGCGAAAGCCGGGGCCCACCGATCAAGCGACGGAGCTGTCGCGGAAGTGGATCCCGGCTTTCGCCGGGAATGCGAATATGTTGGAATGTGCAACATCACTCTCGGCCGTCGCGCATCTCGGCGAGCGCGGCGCGCACCGCGGCGACGATGCCCTGGTAGCCGGTGCAGCGGCACAGGTTGGACGACAGCACCTCCAGCAACGCGTCGTTGCCGATGTCGGGCTCGCGCTCCAACACGCCGGCGGCCAGCATCAGGAAGCCCGGCGTGCAGAAGCCGCATTGCACGCCGTGGTGCGCGATGAAGGCGCGCTGCACCGGGTGCAGCTCACCGCCGGTCGCCAGCCCCTCGACGGTGCGGACCTCGCTTCCCTCGGCCTGCACCGCGAAAATGAGGCAGGCGCGCACCGGGTCGCCGTCGACCAGCACCGTGCAGGCGCCGCACACGCCGTGCTCGCAGCCCATATGGGTGCCGGTGAGGCCGCATTCGTCACGCAGCGCGTCGAGCAGCGTGCGGCGCGGCTCCACGCGCAGCGCATGGCGCTTGCCGTTGACCGTGAGCGTGACGGCGATCGGCTCGGTCATGCATCAGCTCCGCGCGCACAGGCGCGTTCCAGGGCGCGATAGACCATCGCGCCGGCCAGCTCGCGACGGTATTGCGCACCGGTTTCCGCGTCCTCCAGCGGCTCGATCGCGGCTGCGGCGGCATCGGCCGCCGCCCGGAACGCCACCTCGCCCGGCGCCTCGCCGCACAGCACCGCTTCGGCCGCGGCGATGCGGCGCGGCGCGGCTTCGGCGCCGCCGAGCCCGATGCGCGGCGCGGCGATGACGCCGCCGTCGAGGCGCAGCACCGCCAGGGCCATCGCCATCGCGTAGTCGCCGGGCCGGCGGCTGAATTCGGCAAAGCCGAACCGCGTGTCGGCCGCGAGGATCGGCAGGCGGGCTTCCGCCAGCAGCTCGTCCGGCGCCAGCGCCGTCTCCATCGCGCCGCGGAAGTAATAACTCGCCGCAAGGCGGCGCTCGCCGCGCGCGCCGGCCGCCACCAGCTCGGCATCGAGCGTCGCCGCGACGACGCCCCATTCGGCCGCCGGATCGGCGTGCGCGAGGCTGCCGCAGAACGTGCCGCGCAGGCGGATCGGGTAATGCGCGATATGGCGCACCACCGCCGCCAGCAGCGCCCCGAGCGGACCGTCCACGACCGGGCGATGGAATGCGGCGTGGCGCACTCGCGCGCCGATGCGCAGGACGCCGTCCTCTGCGCCGAGCCGGTCGAGCCCGGCGACGGCGTTGATGTCAATGAGGTGCGCCGGGCGCGCCAGCCGGAACGCCATGATCGGCACCAGGCTCTGCCCGCCGGCGAGGATACTTCCATCTTGCGGCGCCAACTCGGCGAGCAGATGCACCGCATCTTCGATCGTCGCCGGGCGGTGGTAGGCGAAAGGCGCGGGCTTCACCGGTCTCCTCTCCCGATCGCGGCGTTTGGCGCAGCGCCTCGATTCTTGCTAAGTCTGCGCCGCCGGCGGCTTTGTTGTCCATGCCACGCTCATTCGAAAGGGATCTCTCCATGCAACTCGGCGCCTCGATCCCGGTATCCGACATCGGCACTGGTCCCGCGGTGCTGCGCGACTACGCGCAAGCCGCAGAAGAACTGGGCTTCGCGCACCTCGTGGCGCCCGATCACGTGCTCGGGGTCAATCCCGACGCCGACCATGGCGGCCGCCGCGTCGGCACGACGGCCAACGCCTACCACGACCCGTTCGTGCTGTTCGGCTTTCTTGCCGGCTGCACGACGCGGATCGGCTTTGCCGCCGGCGTTCTCATCCTGGCGCAGCGCCAGGCGGTGCTGGTCGCCAAGCAGGCGGCCTCGCTCGATGTGTTGTGCGGCGGCCGGTTTCGGCTCGGGATCGGGGTCGGCTGGAACGAGGTCGAGTTTTTGGGGCTCAACGAGAATTTCCACAACCGCGGCCGGCGCTCGGCCGAGCAGGTGCGCGTGATGCAGGCGCTGTGGGCCGAGCCGCACGTCAGCTTCGCCGGCGAATTCCACAGGATCGACGACGCCGGCATCAACCCGCGCCCGGCCTCGGGCCGTGTGCCGATCTGGTTCGGCGGCCACGCCGAGGCGACCTTCCGCCGGACAGCGCGCTACGGCGACGGTTTCATGCCGCTGCGCTATCCGCCGGGCGACGCGGCGCTGGCGGCGTTCGACAAGCTGCGGCGGCTGATCCGGGAGGCGGGGCGCGACCCCTCGGAGGTCGGGATCGAGGTCTGGGTCTCGCCCGGCGCGGGAGGCGAAGACGATTGGCGGCGCGAGATCGCGTTCTGGAAAGCGGCCGGGGTCACCCATGTCACCGCGCATACCACCTATGCCAGCGACCACCACAAGCGGATCGGCGGGCGCACGGCGGCCGACCATCTGGCGGCGATCACCCGCTACCCGAATGCGGTCGCCGATCTGCTATAAGGCGAATACCATATTTGGCGGAAAAGCCCCGCTTGATCGCGGGCGTACAGGAGACCCCGATCATGCCGCGTCTGAATTTCGGCGCCTTCCTCGCCCCGCATCATCCGGTCGGCGAGAACCCGCTGCTGCAGTTCCGCCGCGACCTCGATCTCGTCGAACAGCTCGACCGGCTCGGCTACGACGAATTCTGGTGCGGCGAGCATCATTCGAGCGGCTGGGAGATGATCGACTCGCCGGAGATGTTCCTGGCGGCGGCAGCCGAGCGTTCGAAGCGCATCAAGCTCGCCACCGGCGTCGTCTCGCTGCCCTATCATCACCCGTACAACGTCGCACAGCGCATGGTGCAGCTCGACTGGATGTCGGGCGGGCGGGCGATCTTCGGGTCGGGCCCGGGGGCGCTGGCCTCGGACGCGCACACGCTGGGGATCGACCCGATGGTGCAGCGCGACCGCCAGGACGAGGCGATCGGCATCATCCGGCGGCTGATGCGGGGGGAGCGCGTCACCGCCAAGAGCGACTGGTTCACGCTGCAGGACGCGGCGCTGCAGCTGCTGCCCATGCAGGAGGAGATGCCGTTCGCCACGGCGTCGCAGATCAGCCCGTCGGGGATGACGCTCGCCGGCAAGCACGGCATCGGCGTCATCTCTATCGGCTCGATGTCGAGCGAGGGGTTGAACGCGCTGCCGACGCAATGGGCGTTCGCCGAGTCCGCCGCGAAGCAGCACGGCACGACGGTCGACCGCAAGGAATGGCGCGTGCTGCTCTCCTGGCACATCGCCGAGACGCGCGAGAGGGCGCGCGCCGAGGCTCGCCATGGCCTCCTGCGCCACCACAACGAATACATCGTCGGCACGTTGCAGCGCCCCGGTGCGACGCCGTTCGACGACCCCGACGAGGCGGTCGACAAGACCGCGTTCTCGGAAGGCGCCGCGGCAACGATCGGCACGCCCGACGATCTGGTGAAGACGATCAAATCGGTGCTCGAGATCAGCGGCGGGTTCGGCACCGTGGTCGGCTTTGTCCACGACTGGGCCAACCCGGAAAACACCGCGCGCAGCTGGGACATGGTGGCGCGCTACGTCGTGCCGGAAATCAACGGCTACCTCGCCAAGCTGCGTGCCTCGCGCGACTTCGTCGCGACCAACCGCGGCGTCTTCGACCGCGCCAAGGAGGCGATCATGGCGAAGATCGCCGAAAACGAGGCCGCGGTCGCCGCGCTCAAGGTGACTCGCGGCTCGCGTCTCGGAAATGTCGCGGCCAACGCCGCCGTGCCCGACCTCGACAAGGCCCGGGCGCGGATCGGAACCCGCTGACGGGGCCGCCGGAGGAAACGCGATGAGCGATACGCGCCCGTTCGACCCGGCGTTGTTCGGCGACGCTGCGATCGACCCCGACACGGCAAAGCTGAACGCGCAGATGATCAAGCTCCTGACCGGCCAGCCGGAATGGTGGATCGTCGGCGCCGAGGCGGCGCGGGCCGCACGCCGGCGAGGGGAGGGGGCTTTTCCGGCCCCGGTGATGTCGGAGCGGGCGCGGACCATCGTCATCACCGGCAAGGACGGCAACCAGATCCCGCTGCGCGTCATCGCACCGGCGCAGCCGCGCGGCATCTATCTGCATCTTCACGGCGGCGGCTGGGTGCTCGGCGGCGCCGACCTGCAGGACCCGATGCTGGAGCGGATCGCCGACAATACGGGGCAGGCCGTGGTCGCTCCGGAATATCGCCTGGCGCCGGAGCATCCCTACCCGGCCGGTCCCGACGATTGCGAGGCCGCCGCGTTGTGGCTGGTCGAGAACGGAAGGCGGGAGTTCGGCACCGACGCTTTGACGATCGGCGGCGAGTCGGCCGGCGGCCACCTGACCGCGGTGACCCTGCTGCGGATGCGCGACCGCCACGGCTTCACCCGGTTCCGCGGCGCCAACATCGTTTACGGCGCGTTCGACCTCGCGATGACGCCGAGCCAGCGCCAGTTCGGCAACACGCGGCTCGTGCTGCGGACGATCGACATGCAGCAGTTCTACAACGCCTTCCTGCCGACCATCGCCGACCGGCGCGTGCCCGACATCTCGCCGCTTTACGCCGATCTGAAGAACCTGTGTCCGGCATTGTTCAGCGTCGGCACGAGGGACGCGCTGCTCGACGACACGCTGTTCATGCACGCCCGCTGGGCGGCGGCCGGCAACGCAGCGGAGCTGGCGATCTACCCCGGCGGCGCGCACGGCTTCACGCTGTTCCCGAACGACCTGTCGAAAGCCGCGACGGCGAGGATGGACGCGTTCCTCAACCGTGTCCTGGATTGAAGCGGATACCGACCGTGTGTCGCGGCCAGTGCCCGGCCCTTCCTCCCAGCCGTCTCCCCGCCTGCGGGGAGAGGGAGGGACCCGCGCGAAGCGTGGGAGGGTAGGGGCAGACGCGGCACCAGCCGACGTGCCAGTCGTATTCCGCCAGGCTGAAGAGAGCGATCTGCAGGCGATCGTCGCCCTGCTGGCGGACGACCCGATCGGGCGCGTGCGCGAGAGCGCCGGGGAGCGGCTCGATCCGCGCTATGCCGAGGCGTTCGCCGCGATTACGGGCGACCGCAACCAGCTACTCGCGGTTGCCGATTGCGATGGACAGGTGATCGGCGTCCTGCAACTGAGCTTCATCCCCGGGCTGACGCGGCTCGGTCTGTGGCGCGGCCAGATCGAGGGCGTTCGGGTGGCGGCGGGGACGCGCGGCAGCGGCGTCGGCCGGGCGATGCTCGAATGGGCGATCGAGGAATGCAAGAAGCGCGGCTGTGGCCTCGTCCAGTTGACCAGCGACAAGCGCCGAGCCGACGCGCATCGCTTCTACGAGGCCCTCGGCTTCCGGCCGACGCACGAGGGCTATAAGCTCGCGCTCTGACGCCGCGCCGCGGCATCAGCGGGAGTGGCCGGAGTTGTAGATGCAGTCGATCAACATCTTGAGTATCCAGCGCAGCAACGCGCGGCAGCGGGCGCAGATCGAAGCGGTCGATCCGCGCGTCCGGCTGGTCGACGCGGGCGGCTGGTTCGACGGCGAGATTCGCGAAACCTGGAGCGATTATGCCGCCGCGCGCTACCTGACACAGGGCTCCAATGGGTCGGGAACGCGCGACGAGCGCGACCGGCTCTTGGCTGAGGCCGAGGTGGTCATCGGCGGCTGGCCGTTCCCGCGCGATCTGCGCTCGCGGGCGCCGCGCCTCAAGTGGTTCCACCAGCGGCAGGCCGGCGCCAGCAACCTGTTCGACAGCGACCTCTGGGGCAGCGATGTCGTCGTCACGACCTCGCGCGGCGTCGCCAACCCGCTGCCGATCGCCGAATATGCGGTCGCCGGCTTTCTCCACTTCGCGATGGGCCTCGACCGCGCCGCGCTCGACCGCGCCGCCCAGAAGTTCGACCACCGGGCCTACCAGCCGGTCCTCGTCGAGGGCAAGACGGCCTGCGTCGTCGGCGCCGGCGGGATCGGCCGCGAGGTCGGCCGGCTGTGCGCCGCGCTCGGGATGCGCGTCGTCGGCACCCGGCATCAGCCGCAGCCGGGGGCGCCGCTGCCAGCGGGCTTCAGCGAAATCGGCGGACCCGAGGCGATCGACCGCTTCCTGCCGCAGAGCGATTTTGTCGCGATCTGCTGCCAATGGACGCCGGAGACGACGCGCCTCTTCAATCGCGACCGCTTCGCCGCGATGAAAGAAGGCAGCGTCTTGGTCAATGTCGCCCGCGGCGAGATCATCGACGAAGACGCGCTTTACGACGCCCTCGAGCGCGGCCGGCTGCGCGGCGCGGCGCTCGATGTCTATGTCGGCGAATTCGAGCATGAGCCGCCGGCGCGGCTCTGGCGGCACGAGCGGGTACTGATCACCCCGCACATCTCGAACGCCAGCGACGAAAACCGCCACGGCGGGATCGAAATGTTCTGCGACAACCTGCGCGCCTATCTCGCCGGCCGGCCGCTCGACAACGTCATCGATTGGCAGCGGGGATATTGACGGCCGGCTCGGAATGGCGCCGCATAGCGGCCTAACATCGGCCCGCCGAGGGAGGAGACGCGCGATGGAGAAAAAATTTGGCGTGGTGTCCGCGGATGGACATTGCCGGCTGATGCACCTGCCGTTCGATCTGTGGACAAAGCGCCTGCCGCGGCGGTTCCAGGATGATGGGCCGCGCGTCGTGACGAATGCCGACGGCGTCCGACAATGGGTCGTCGAGGGGCGGCCGTGGAGCGGCGTCGGCTGGGCCGGCGTCGGCAGGGGGCCGGTCAACTGCTATACGCGCGCCGGCCTCGCCGAGGAGCCCGAGCCCGGCATCTTCCGCGCCGCCAATGCGAAATATCGCTGCGAGGACATGGACCGCGACGGGGTCGATGCCGAGCTGGTCAACGGCCCCTACGAGCAGATCTCGGCGATCAAGGACCCGGAGCTGCGCGCCGCCTGCGTCCGCGCCGTCAACGACTGG
>DASYUS010000109.1:0-8493 GCA_036000945.1 Allostellaceae bacterium | reverse complement strand
CCTTGAGCGCCAACGCCTCGCGATACCGCCACAGCGAGGCCTCTCCAGAATCGATGTCGCCGCGGCCGATTCCGGCTCCCGGCGCGAGGTTCAGGTGGCTGCCGCAGGCGCAGCGCCAGACCGGGCGGTCCGCCTCGAGGTCGGCGCCGCAGGCGGGACAGTGGTAGAGGGTGGTCATTCCGCTTTGTAGCATGCCAAACCGCTCGTCGCCGGCCCGACCTTGCCGCATGATCGATGATTGCGACACCAGGGGGTGGCAGGCGGTGACCGAGGCGATGTTGATCGACGGCAGGGCGATCGCCACGGCGCTGCGCCAGCGGGTCGCCGAGGCGGCCATGCTGCTGCGCGAACGCCACGCGGTGACCGCCGGGCTCGCCGCAGTCCTGGTCGGCGACGACCCGGCGAGCCAGGTCTATGTCCGCAGCAAGGCCCGCGCCTGCAGCGAAGCGGGGATCGCTTCGTTCGAATATCACCTACCGGCGGACGCGGACGCTGCCGCGATCCTCGAGCTGGTCGCCCGGCTCAACGCCAACGACCGGGTCGACGGCATCCTCGTCCAGCTGCCGCTGCCGGGCGACATCGACCCGCTTGCGGTCATCGCCGCACTAGACCCGGCGAAGGACGTCGATGGGTTTCACCCGCTCAATGTTGGGCATCTTTGGGGTGGTGGCGGCGGCCTCGTGCCATGCACGCCGCAGGGCGTCATGCTGCTGCTGCGCAGCGTGCGGGAGGATTGGTCGGGGGCGGAGGCGGTCGTCCTCGGCCGGTCGCCGATCGTCGGCCGGCCGGTCGCGGCGCTGCTCCTGGCCGCCGATTGCACGCTCACGATGGCGCATTCGAAAACCCGCGATCTCGCGGCCATCTGCCGGCGCGCCGATATCCTGGTGGCGGCGGCTGGTCGGCCGGCCCTCGTCCGGGGGGAGTGGATCAAGCCGGGGGCCGCGGTGATCGATGTCGGGATCAACCGGATCGCCGCGCCGGAGGGCGGCACAAGGCTCGTCGGCGATGTCGATTTCGCGGCGGCACGCCGGGTTGCCGGGGCGATCACGCCGGTGCCGGGCGGGGTCGGCCCGATGACGATCGCCTGCCTCCTGCGCAACACGCTGTTGGCGGCCTGCCGCCGGCGCGCGCTCCCCGAACCGCCGCCGCTGCGCGCCTGAAACCGGATCGTTGCACTCGCGCGGGAACCGCAACCAAAGGCCGCTTGTTCTACCTCGTGACCATCCTCGAAGGGAGTCCCCCGGTCATGATACGGAAGACAGCAACGAGCATAGCCTTCGCAGCCGGTGTCGCTCTGGCGTTGGGCGCGATGCCGACGGCGCAGGCGCAGAATTACGGCCAACCCATGCCGCCGCCTCAGCAGCCGATGCCGCCGGCGCAGCTGGAGACGAACGGCCCGCAGGCCAGCCGCGGCGATTTCGGCGACTGGTCGGCGCGCCGCAACAACATCGAAAGCGCCCACTACGACCGCCTGCTGCAGACCAACCCCGGCTTCCGGCAGGCGCGGATGCGCAAGGAATGCGGGCCGATCAACGACCCGCAGCTGCACCAGCAGTGCCTGGCGAGCTTCGATCAATATGAGCCCGTGATGTACGGCTCGTCGATGGGGCCTGCCCCACATCGCCAGGGCGGCGGCTACTAGGACGCGGTCGCTTCGAGTCGAAGCGTCGTTCCCGCGAACCGCCGCGGGGTGACGAGGTTGCGTTTGAGGCCGCCCCGGTCTGCCAAGGCCGGGGCGGCCTCGCCGCTTTCGCGAGCGGTCAATCGCCGAAGACGTAGCGCCCGATGGCGAGGGCAAAACCCGCCTCACGCCCTATGCGCACTTGCAGTCATGATCTCGATCCCACTGTTCGAGGCGACAATGACGGCCGAGCTGCGCCCGACAAAAAGGCCGTTTTCGACGACCCCGACGGTCATGTTGATCAGCCGCTCGGTCTCGCCCGGGCGATCGATCGCGCCGAGCCGGCAATCGAGGATGAAATTGCCGCCGTCGGTGACGAAGGCGCGGCCGTCGGTCTGCCGCAATTCGGGTTTGGCCCCCAGCCGCTCGAGCGCCGCCGCGGTCGCCTGCCAACCGAATTGGACAACCTCGACCGGCAGCGCCATCCGCTCGCCGAGGCGGTCGACCAGCTTTTCGTCGTCGACGACGACGATAAAGCGCTCGCTCGCCGCGGCGACGATCTTCTCGCGCAACAGGGCACCGCCGTGGCCCTTGATCAGGTTGAGGGTGGCGCGCTCGACCTCATCGGCGCCGTCGATCGCGAGATCGAGGCGCGGATGCTCGCCCAATGTCGCCAGCGGAATGCCGAGCCGCCGGGCCAGCTCGGCGGTGTGCTCGGAGGTCGGGATGGCGACGACGGCGAGCCCCTGCGCCACCCGCTCGGCCAGCCGCTCGATGACGAAAGTCGCGGTCGAGCCGGTGCCGAGGCCGAGCACCATCCCGCTCTCGACAAACTCCGCCGCGCGCTCCGCCGCGGCGCGCTTCAATCGGTCGCGATCCACCTTCACCCCGCGCGGCTCAACGGCTCCGGGGGCCGCACCGAATGGCGGATCGCGGCGATCGCCGCGGCGTAATCCGGGGCGCCGAACACCGCGGAACCGGCGACGATCGCGCTCGCTCCGGCCTCGATGACTTGCCAGGCATTGGCGCCGCTGAGGCCGCCATCGACCTCGATGATCGTGTCGAGGCCGCGCTCGTCGCACAGCCGCCGCAAGGCACGGATCTTTCCCAGCATTGCCGGCAGGAATTGCTGGCCGCCGAAGCCGGGGTTGACGGTCATTATGAGGACGATGCCGCAGAGATCGAGAATCTCCTCGATCTGCGAGAGAGAGGTCGCCGGGTTCAGCACCGTGCCGGCGACCTTGCCGAGATCGCGGATCTGGGACAGCGTGCGGTGGAGGTGCACGGTCCCGCCCGGCTCGCAATGCACCAGGATGTGGTCGGCGCCGGCGCCGGCGAACGCCTCGACGTAGCGCTCAGGCTCGACGATCATCAGATGCACGTCGAGCGGCTTCGCGGTGACGCGGCGCACGGCCTCGACGACCACCGGGCCGATCGTCAAATTCGGCACGAAACGCCCGTCCATCACATCGACATGGATCCAGTCGGCGCCGGCGGCGGCGACCGCCTGCACCTCCTCGCCGAGCCGCGCGAAATCGGCCGAGAGGATCGACGGGGCGACGATCAGCGGCCGCGCCATCGGTGCCCCTCACCCTGGCCCTCTCCCCGCCTGCGGGGAGAGGGAACGCTGTTGCACCGCCGCGCCGCATCTGTCCCTCTCCCCGCCTGCGGGGAGAGGGCCGGGGTGAGGGGCTCTCGACAAATCGGCATCAGCTGATCGGTCGCCATTTGCGGCCGCTGCGCCACAAGAGTTGCTCGGCGGCGTCCGGGCCGGCGGTGCCGGCGGGGTAGAATTCGAGCGGCACGTTCTTGTCGCCCTGCCACAAATCAAGGATCGGCTGCACCACCGCCCAGCCGGCTTCGACGCTGTCGGCGCGCTGGAACAGCATCGCATCGCCGATCATGCAGTCGTAGACCAGCGTTTCGGAACCGGTGCTCGGCTCGGTGTGGAAATAGTCGCGGTACTTGAAATCCATGCGCACGCCGCCGAGGCGGATTTCGGGACCCGGCTGTTTCGCGCCGAATTGCAGCGATATCCCCTCGTCGGGCTGGATCTGCAGGGCGAGGACATTCGGGGTCAGGGCATCGACCGGCGTGTCGCGAAACAGCGCAAACGGCACCCGCTTGAACTGGATCGCGATCTCGGTGGTGCGGCGGGTCTGCGACTTGCCGGTGCGCAGATAGAACGGCACGTCGGCCCAGCGCCAATTGTCGATGGCGAGGCGCATCGCGACGTAGGTCTCGGTCATGCTGTCGCGCGCGACACCGTCCTCGTCGCGGTAGGATTTCACCGGATGGCCGCGCACGATCCCGGCAGTGTATTGCCCGCGCACGACGTTGCGGTGCGCCTCGTCGCCGGTCAGCGGCAGCACGGCTTCGAGCACCTTGTCCTTTTCGGTGCGCACGGCATCGGCGGCGAAGGAATTGGGCGGCTCCATCGCGGTGAGGCTCAACAGCTGGAAGACGTGGTTCGGCACCATGTCGCGCAACGCGCCGGTCGCCTCGTAAAACGCGGCGCGGCGCTCGACCCCGACGGTCTCGGCGACGGTGATCTGCACGTGGTCGATATGGTCCCGGTTCCACAGCGGCTCGAAGATGCCGTTGGCAAAGCGCAGCACCATGATGTTCTGAACCGTCTCCTTGCCGAGGAAATGGTCCATCCGGTAGATCTGCGACTCGTCGACGACCTTGAGGATGCGCGCATCGAGGGCGCGGGCCGAGGCGAGGTCGGTGCCGAACGGTTTCTCGATGATGATGCGCCGCCAGCTGCCATTCTGTTCGGTGGTGAGGCCGGCTTCGGCGAGGCGCTCGACGATCGTGCCGAACAGCGAACTCGCCACGGCGAGATAGAAGATGACGTTGCCGCCGGTGCCGTGCTCGGTTTCGACCTGTTCGAGCATCTGCGCCAGCCGGCGATAGACGTCCGGGTTGGTCGCGTCGCCATCGAGATGGCTCATTCGCGCGGCGACGATGTCCCAACTGTCGACGTCAAATTCCTCGGCGACGCCGCCGCGCGCGGTGTCCGAGACAAAGCTTTGCACCCCCTCGGCGAGATGCGCGCGGAAATCCTCCGCGGACCAGGCGGAGCGGTCGACGCCGATCACCGCGAACTTTTCCGACAGCCGGCGCGCCCGTGCCAGATTGTACAGACCCGGCATCAGCAGACGCCGGGTCAGGTCGCCGCTGGCGCCGAAGATTACCATCGCGCAAGGCGGCGCCCGGTGTCCGCGCATCAGGCGGCCGGCGGCATTATTGACTGGCCTGTTCATCGCTCGTCGCTCGGGCCTGTCCATGGCTGTTGCCACGCGTCGCGGTTCTTCTACCCCTTCGGCGGCTCCTGGTGGCCGCCGAACTGCTTGCGCATCGCCGACAGGATCTTCTCGGCGAAGGTGTGGTCCTGGCGCGAGCGGAAGCGGGTATAGAGCGCGGCGGACAAGACGTCAGCCGGCACCGCCTCTTCGATCGCCGCCTGGATCGTCCAGCGGCCCTCGCCGGAATCCTCGACATGGCCGGCGAACTCGGCGAGATCGGCGTCTTCGGCAAGAGCGATCGCGGTGAGGTCGAGGAGCCACGAGGCGACGACGCTGCCGCGCCGCCAGACCTCGGCGATGTCGGCGACATCGAGCTGGTAGCGGCGGTTCGCCGGCACCGCCGGCGAATTGACGTTGCGCAGGATGTCGAAGCCTTCGGCATAGGCCTCCATCAGCCCGTATTCGATGCCGTTATGCACCATCTTGACGAAATGCCCGGCGCCGGCCGGCCCGCAATAGAGGTAGCCCTGCTCGGCCCGGCGGTCGCGGCCCTCGCGCCCCGGCGTCTGTTCGATCGACCCCGCGCCCGGCGCCAGCGCGTTGAAGATCGGGTCGAGATGCTCGAAGGCATCCTTGTTGCCGCCGATCATCATGCAATAGCCGCGCTCCAGCCCCCAGACGCCGCCCGAGGTGCCGACATCGAGGTAGCGGATGTGCTTCTCGGCGAGCATCTCGGCGTGGGCGACATCGTCGTGGAAGTGCGAGTTGCCGCCGTCGATAAGGATGTCGCCCGGCGCCAACAAGCCCGACAGTTCGACGACCGTGCCGTGGGTGATGGCGCCCGCCGGCAGCATGACCCAGACCGCGCGCGGCGCCTCCAGCTGGCGGACGAAATCGGCGAGGTTGCGGCTCGGCGCCGCCCCCTCGCCGGCGAGAACGCGCACCGCGTCGGCGCTCTTGTCGTAGACGACGCAGGTGTGGCCGGCCTTCATCAGCCGCCGCACGATGTTGCCGCCCATCCGGCCGAGGCCGATCATCCCGAGCTGCATGCGAAATCTCCCACGCTGATAAGCCCCTCTCCCGCACCGCGGGAGAGGGAGGGGCCCATCGCGAAGCGATGGGAGGGTGAGGGTGCATGGCCTCGGAAGACCCTCACCCGCCTCGCTACGCTCGGCACCCTCTCCCGCAGTGCGGGAGAGGGGCTTAGCGGCAACCTCACTGTAGCGCCTGCTCGACCGCCACGCCGAGCGCCTTCAGCCCGGCCTCGACATCGGCCGGCAGGTGGGCGCGCAGGAGGCGCCGGCCGCGTTCGGCCAGGACGTCGAAATCGCCGCGCGCCTGCGCCGCCTTGACGATGCCGAAACTGAATTTCTGGCCGGGCACCGCGAGATCGGCACCGTCGGCGCAGGTGATCTGCAGGATGACGCCGCTGTTGGGGCCGCCCTTGTAAGCCTGGCCGGTTGAATGCAGGAAGCGCGGGCCGAAGCCGAGACAGGTCGCCGCGCGCGTCTTGTCGCGGATCGCTCGCCGCAGGCGCTGCAACGCCTCGGTATGCCCCGGGTTGCGGTCGATGTAGGCCAACAGCGCGACGTAATCGCCGGCGCCAGCCCGGCCGAGATGCGCCTTCAAGGCGCTCGCCAGGCTCGTCGCGCCGGCTTTGAGAGCCGCCGCGTTGGCCGGGTCGGCGAAGAGGGTGATGCCGTCCGCGGCGAAAAACGGCTCCTCCGCCGGCAGGGCGCCCGATTTTTCGTACGCCGAGGTCAGCTCGCGGGTCTTGACCTTCTGCGCCTCGACATCGGGCTGGTCGAACGGGTTGATGCCGATGATCGCACCGGCGACGGCGGTCGCCATCTCCCAGCGGAAGAATTCTTGGCCGAGCTGGATCGCCTCCGAAACGGTGATCCGCACGACCGGCTGGCCCGCGGCTTCGAGCGCGGCGACGGCCGCCTCCTGTACGCCGTCCTGGTCGGAGACGAGGCGCAAATAGGCGAACACCCGGTCGTTGCCGTAGACCGCGGGCGCGCCCACCGGTTCGGCGTCGATCGGCACGATGCCGCGGCCAAGCTTCCCGGTCGACTCGGCGAGGAGTTGTTCGAGCCAGGCGCCGAGCGCGGCGATGCCCTGGGAGGCGATCACCGTCACCTTGTCGCGGCCGCTGCGCGCGGCGACGCCGAGGATCGCGCCGAGGATCACGCCGGGGTTCTCGACCGGCGGCGCGCTGGCGGCGCAGGAGCGGACCATTTCGGCCGCGCGCTCTAGAAATTCACGGGTCGGGAGGCCGATCGCCGCTGCCGGCACCATGCCGAAATCCGACAGCACCGAATAGCGTCCGCCGATCGACGGTTCGCCGTGGAAGACGCGGCGAAAATTTTCCGCCCGCGCGATCTTCTCAACCGAGGAGCCGGGGTCGGTGATCGCGACGAAGTGCTTTGCCGCCTCCGCCTCGCCCAGCACCGCGTTGGCGCGGTTCCAGAAATATTGCTTGAAGATGTTGGGTTCGAGCGTGCTGCCCGACTTGCTCGACACGATGAAGAGCGCGCGCTTCAGGTCGATCGAGCTTTCGATGCGGCGGAGCTGCGCCGGGTCGGTCGAATCGACGATCTGCAGGCGCGGGAAGCCGGGGCGGTTGCCGCAGCATTGCGCCAGCACCTCGGGGCCGAGGCTCGACCCGCCCATGCCGAGCAGCAGGATGTCGGTGAAGCCGGCGGACTTGACCTCGGCGGCAAAGGCGTCGAGGTGCCCCACCGCCTTCAGCTCGCCGTCGACGATGCCGAGCCAGCCGAGCCAGCGCGCCTCGTCGGTCTCGGTCCACAGCGCCGCATCTTCGGCCCACAGGCGCCGCACCTTGCCCTCGGCGCGCCAGTCTTCGAGTTCCGCCTTGACGGCTTCGTCGAGATCCTTCGGCAGCTTCCAGCTCATCGCGTTGAGCTTTGCACCGAGGACGGTGCGGCGCTTTTTCTGCACCGCGGCGTAAAGCTGGTCGGCGGCGTCGGCGAAGAGGCGCACGCCGTCCTCGACGAGCCGCGCGGTGATCGCGTCGATCGAGATGCCGGCGCCTGGCAGCGCCTCTATTACCGCCTGCGCCCCGGCGACATCCTCTTCGAGGCTGTTGCGAAGCCGGCCGTGGTCGCGAAAGGCGTCCATCGTCGCCGGCGGCATCGTGTTGACGGTGTCCGCGCCGATCAGCTCCTCGATATAGAGTACGTCGCTGTAGGCCTTGTTCTTGGTGCCGGTCGAGGCCCAGAGGAGGCGCTGCGTCTGCGCGCCCTGTTGCGCGAGGCGCTGCCATCGCTCGCTGTTGTAGATCTCCTTCGAGAGGCGATAGGCGAGCTTGGCGTTGGCGATCGCCACCTTGCCCTTCAATGCGGCAAGTCGCTCCCGCGCGGCGCCATCCGCCGCCCCGGCGATCGCCTTGTCGAGCGCCTCGTCAACCAGCGTGTCGATGCGGCTGACGAAAAAGCTGGCGACGCTGGCCACCTTGTGCGGGTCACCGCCCTTGGCGACGAGATCCTCCAGGCCCGAGATGTAGGCGTCGGCGACCTCGGCATAGACCTTCTGCGAGAACAAGAGCGTGATGTTGACGTTGATGCCCTCGCCGATCAGCGTGCGGATCGCCGGCAG
>DASYUS010000108.1:0-2404 GCA_036000945.1 Allostellaceae bacterium | reverse complement strand
CCACCTTGTTGACGTTCTGCCCGCCGGGACCGGAGGCGCGGATGAAGCTTTCGCTGATTTCGGCGTCGTCGAGGGCGAGCGTCTCGGTGATCGCGATCATCGGGGTCTGCCCAAAGAGATTAGCACTTCACGCCGGCCCGGCTGGTAGTGTAAGCGAAGACTGTGCGCCGACCGACCGCCATCCGGCCTCCCCCTTCACGCGGCGGGCATGGCGGGGCGGCGGCGCGACCGGGTCATTGCAGGAGCGAACATGCCGAGGCTCAGTTACACGGCGCCGGCGACGGTGGATGAAGCCGTCAAGGCGTTGGCCGGCGCCGCCGGTTTGGCGAAAATTCTGTCTGGCGGCACCGATCTGCTGGTCCAGATCAAGAGCGGGCGGATGAAACCCGATCTGATCGTCGACACCAAGCACATACCGGGCCTGATCGGGATCCGCGAGGAGGCCGACCATTTCGTCATCGGCGCCTCGACGCCCGGCGTCATGATCAGCGCCGACGAGCGCCTCGAGCGGGCTCTCCCGGGGATCGTCGAGGGGGTCGATCTGATCGGCTCGACGCAGATCCAGGGCCGCTGCTCGATCGCCGGCAATCTGTGCAACGCCTCGCCCGCGGCCGACAGCGTGCCACCGGTGATCGCCGCCCGCGGGATCGCCGTCGTCGCCGGCCCCGGCGGGCGGCGCGAGGTGCCGGTCGAGGACATCGTCACCGGGCCCGGCCGGACCTCGCTGGCGAAAGGTGAATTCGTCGTCGAGTTCAAGATCCCGAAGCCGAAAGGGCGCCAGGCGGGCGCCTATCTGCGCTTCATCCCGCGCACCGAGATGGACATCGCCGTGGTCGGCTGCGCCGTCGATGTCACGCTCGACGCCGACGGCACCTGCACCGATGCCCGCGTCGTGCTCGGTGCGGTGGCGCCGACCCAGCTGGTCGTCGAGGACGCGGCGAAGGCCCTGATTGGCCACAAGCTCGATGGCGCCGCGCTGGCGGCGCTCGATGCGGCGGCGCAAAAGGCCTGCAAGCCGATCACCGACAAACGCGGCACCATCGAATACCGCACCAAGATCGCCGGCGTCCTCGCGCGCCGCGCCGCGGCCATCGCCTTCGAGCGCGCCGCCGCGCGCGCCTAGATCCAGGAGACTGCGCTTATGAGCAAGCATCACGTCACAACGGTCATCAACGGCGAGCCGGTCGAGTTTCTGTGCGAGGCGCAGCAGACCCTGCTCGACGTACTGCGCGACGAACTCGGCCTTACCGGCTCGAAGGAAGGCTGCGGCTCGGGCGATTGCGGCGCCTGCACCGTCATCGCCGAGGGTAAAATCGTGTGCTCGTGCCTAATGCTCGGCGTCGAGGCCGAGGGCAAGAGCATCACCACGGTTGAAGGCGTGGCCCAGGGCGACAAGCTGCATCCGGTGCAGCAGAAATTCCTCGAGCACGCCGCGCTGCAATGCGGCTTCTGCACGCCGGGGTTCATCGTCGCGGCGAAGGCGCTGCTTGACGAAAACCTGAACCCGACCGAGGAAGAGACGCGCTACTGGCTCGCCGGCAATCTGTGCCGCTGCACCGGGTACGACAAGATCATCCGCGCCGTGCTCGACGCCGCCGCCGAGATGCGCGGCGAAGCGGGCGCGGTCTAGGCCTGGGATGCCGCGGTGTGTCCTTCGAGACGCCCGCTGCGCGGGCTCCTCAGGATGACGTTCTTTCTTAATGCTGTAATAGGCCTGCGTCATCCTGAGGAGGGCCCACGGGGCGCGTCTCGAAGGACGCTGGATAATCATGCATCTGAAATCCGGGGAGTTGGCGGATGAGCTATCTCGACAAGGCGAGCCTCAAGGTTGTCGGCACAAGGCCGATCCGTCCGGACGGCGTCGACAAGGTCACCGGGCGCGCCAATTTCGGTGCCGACATGACGATGCCGGGGATGCTGTGGGGCAGGATCAAGCGCAGCCCGCACGCCCACGCCCGCATCCGCTCGATCAACTTCGCCAAGGCGACGGCGCTGCCCGGCGTCAAGGCGGTGATCAGCGGCGCCGATTTCCCCGAGGTGACGCGAGAGCGCGCCCAGATCGGCGCGGCGCCGGCCAACCTGCGCGACCTGTCGCGCAACGTCATCGCCCGCGGCAAGGCGCTCTATGAGGGCCATGCGGTGGCGGCGGTGGCGGCGACCTCGCAGGCGATCGCCGAAGAGGCGCTCGACCTGATCGAGGTCGAGTACGAGGTGCTGCCCTACGTCATGGACGTCGAGGCGGCGATGGCGCCGGACGCGCCGATCCTGCACGACGACATGTTCACCGCCGGGGTCGAGCCGAAGCCGACCCAGCCGTCGAACGTCTCGAAGATCGTCCGTTTCGCCAAGGGCGACGTCGAGGCCGGGTTCGCCGAGGCCGATGTCGTGATCGAGCGGCGCTACA
>DASYUS010000107.1:0-5430 GCA_036000945.1 Allostellaceae bacterium | reverse complement strand
ATCCGAGGTCAGCTCGCCGTCGGCGGCGATGCGCCGTTCGCCGATCCCGGTGCGCTGGCGGATCCACGCGTCCGAGGTGTCGAGCCGGGCGGCCAGCTCGTCGTTGGTCACCACGCGCTCGGGGAGATAGCCGCCGCAGCCAGCGATCTGGGAGCGCAGGATCATGCCGACGCCGCGGTCACAACGCCGCCGACTGCTCGGGCGCCGGCACCTCGTTGAGCCGCACCAGCTCGTCGCTGATCTTCTGAAGGAAACCGTTCACCTTGAGGTCCACCGCGACGCCGATTGCGTTGGCAAAGCCGAACGCATCGGTCGAGCCATGGCTTTTGACCGCAATGCCGGCCAAGCCGAGAAACATTGCGCCGTTATAGCGGCGCGGATCGAGGCGCGCTGCGAATTTTTTCAGCGCGCCGCGGGCAAAGACGTAGCCGATCCGTGCGGCCAGCGAGTGCTGGAACGAGGCGCGCAGCGACTCGCTGAACAGCTTGGCGACCCCTTCGACCGCCTTCAGCGTGACGTTGCCGGTAAAGCCGTCGGTGACGATGACGTCGACGGTCCCTGCCGCGATGTCGTTGCCCTCGATAAAGCCGTGGAAGTGGATCGGGGTCATACCGCCGCGCAACCGCGCGCCGGCGCCGCGCACCGCATCGTTGCCCTTGAGGTCCTCGGAACCGACATTCAACAGCCCGACCGTCGGCTGCACCAGCCCGAGCACCGTGCGGGCGAACACGTCGCCCATCAGGGCGAATTGCACGAGGTTGTCGCTATCGCACTCGACGTTGGCGCCGAGGTCGAGCATCACGCTCTCGCCCCGCCGCGTCGGAAACAGCGTGGCGATCGCCGGGCGGTCGATGCCGGGCAATGTCTTGAGGACGAATTTGGCGATCGCCATCAGCGCCCCGGTGTTGCCGGCCGAGACGACGCCGTCGGCGCGACCGTCGGCCACCGCGTCGATCGCCAGCCGCATGCTCGACCGCCGCCCGGCACGCAGCGCCTGCGACGGTTTCGCATCGTCGGCCACCGCCTGGTCGGTATGGTGCAGCGTCGCCGCCTCGGCAAGTCGCGGCAGCTTGGCGAGCAGCGGCGCGATCTCGATCTCGTTGCCGAACAGCAGAAAGCGCACGCCAGGGTGCCGTTCCAGCGCGATGTCTGCGCCCTTCAGCACTATCGCCGGAGCGCGGTCGCCGCCCATCGCGTCGATGGCGATGGTGACGCTGTCGCTCACCGCGCGCGCGCCTTGCCCCGCCGCCGGGGAGGTCAGGAAGTCGCGGCCGGCTGCGGCGTCACCTCGCGCCCATCGTAATACCCGCAGGACGGGCACAGATGGTGCGGACGCTTCAGCTCGCCGCAATCCGGGCACTCGGCATAAGCCGCCGGGGGCAGCGCGTGGTGCGAGCGGCGCATGTTGCGGCGCGATGGCGAGGTTTTCCTTTTCGGTACGGCCATGATCGACTCGCTGGAGGGTGTGCGGAGGTTTACGGGTACTTAGCCGAATTTCTGCGGTGGCGGCAACAGCAATGCAACCCACGCTCAGCAGACCTATTGGGGGCGCTCGAGCTGACGCCGCATGCCGGTCAATCCCCGCGTCGATCGACGAGCTGCGACAGTGCAGCGAATGGCCCGGCATCATCCGATACCGGCGGCGCCACCTCGCCCTCCGCATCCGGGCTGCGCGGGAAGGGCGGCAGCGCCAGCGCCAATTCCTGGGCGACCGCCTCGCCGATATCGACGACGTCGCCGACCAGCGGCTCAAAGGCGACCTCGTCGCCGACCGTCCCGGCCGCTTCGGGCTCCGCCTCCGTCGGTCCGAGCAATAGGGTGAAGTGCTCCGACACTGCACCCCGGACCGGATCGAGGGTCACGACGCAGCTTTGCACGAATTCGGCGTCGAAGGCGCCGCGCAGCAGGAACATCGCGCTGCCGTGGCGAACCAGCTCGACCGCCGCCGACAACCGGTCGAGCGCAACGAGGTCGAAGCGCCGGGCGAGCGCCGCGCATTCGGCCTCGGTTGCCGCGATCTGCCGGCACAGCGGCTCCGTCCCGACCCGTACCAGGCGGACCGGCCGCGAGAATTCGGGCGCGGGAGCAGCGCTCATCGCTCGGCGGCCACGGCGCGCTCCGCCGGCACGGAAGGCGGATCGCCAAAGGCGACTTGCCCCGCGAGCAGCTCCGCCGCGCCCTGCCGGGCGAGCTGCGCCGCCTCCCGCTGCACATATCCCGCCATCGCGGCCAGGCGAGACGGGGTTGCCGGCGCGGTACCGAACAGGTTGCGCGCCAGCGCCGCCTCGAGTTCCGCCCCATCCGCCGCCAGCCCCTGCTCATAGGCTGCGATGCGGCCGTAAAACGCTTCCGCCATGCGCTTCACCTCGCGCCCGACGCTCAAATCGCCGGTGCCCATCTCGCGCAGCGATCGGTCGAAATCGGCGAACATTTCATCGAAAAAGCGCTGGCCGAGGAGCGCCGCCGGCGGCCGTTCGCGTTTCAGGCGGCGGAGATAAAGAAACGCGTGCAGACAGATCAACTCGAAGCGGCCGTCCAGCGTATCGGGAACTCCGCCCGCGATAAAGAAACCGGGCTGGCGCGCCTGCTCGACCACGCGGCGATAGGCAAGCCCGGCCGCCTCGCCCAGCGGGTCAGGTCTAAACGCGGTGAACATTTGCAGCGGACGCAACCCAAATCACCCCATTACCGGGCGTTGACAAGAGGACACCCTCCGATAGACTAAGCGCGAGACATGGGCAGACCCCATGGCTATTTCAACATAACCAGGCACCTCGTCCCGTGTCCGATAAATCTCTCCGCAAGATGTTCCTGCCGGTTTCGCTTGGCCTCGCGCTCGCGGCGACCGGTCTGGCGGCGTGCGTTCCCACCGTCGACCAGCGCGGCAACCTGCCGGAAGCCGACAAGCTCGCGAAAATCCAGCCCGGCACCACGACCCGCGAGCAGGTGACCAAGATCCTTGGGACGCCGTCGAGCACCGGCGTCTTCGACGACAAGAACTGGTACTACATCAGCCGCAAGACCAAGCAGGTGGCGTTCCTGGATGCGGACGTGTTGGACCAGCAGGTGTACATCGTCAGGTTCGACGCCAAAGGGGTGGTGCAGCAGGTCGACCACAAGGACTTGAAGGACGGGCGGGAGATCGAGCCCGCCCCCGGAGCCACTCCGGCGCCGGGACGCGAGCTGACCTTCCTCGAACAGGTGCTGGGCAATATCGGCCGCTTCAGCAAGGGCGGGAAGGGCGGCGGCGGCCGCGGCGACGAGGGCGATACAACGCGGCAGGGACCGCGGCCGAACGACCGCGACCGCTGACCCGGCGCGCGCGCCGCAAGCCTGCGGTCACATCACCGCGTAGATATGGTCCGGCGACGGCGGCGCCTGGCCCAGCTCGACCCGCTTGACGGCTGCGATCAGCTTTTCGTGGGTTGGCGCCGGGCGGCCGATCTCGCGGCCGCGCTCGACGATCAGCCCGTTGATGAAATCGATCTCGGTGCGCCGCCCCTTTTGCATGTCCTGCCCCATTGACGGACGCTGCGCCTCGCTGCGCTGCTGCGAATTCCTCAGCGCCAGCATCAGCGATTCGACCTCGTCGAGCGCGGCCCGGTCGCCTTCCGAAGCGCGCGCCAGCTTTTCGGCGTCCTGGCCGGCGATGTCTTCGAGCTTGTAGCCGAGCCGCTGGCCGATCCGCACGGCTTCGCCGCCGAGCGCGATAATGACCTTGCGGATGCGGTCGTCCTGCCGCATCGCGTTACCCGACAGGCCGCTCGCCGCCGAGACGCCGTTGTGCATGCCGTTGACGCACAATTTCGACCAACGCTCGCCCCACAGATTGTCGGTCACCTTGCAGGTGTCGATGGTGCCGATCATCGCGCCCAGCTCCTCGATGCGCTTGGTCATCCGCCCGTGCACCTCGCCGACGCGGTAGACCTCGTGGCCGGGCGGGTTTTTCGCGCCGGTGCGGCGGATCTTGCCGGGGGCGTAGAGCTCGGCCGAGAGGATCGCGGCGATCGCGCCGACGGTGCGGCCCCAGCCGACGATGGCGGCGATGCGCTCCTCGTTGATGCAGTTCTGCAAGCTGACGACGTAGCCGGTCGGCGAGAGGTATTGCCGGATCATCGCCGCCGCCCACTCGGTGTCGTAGGACTTGACCGAGATGAAGGCGATATCGACCGGCCGCTCCTTCGAGAGGTGCTGAAGCTCAGTCAGGTGCAGCATCTTCGGGTGCGCGACGACCGATTCCTCGGGCGTGATGCCTTCGAGCGACAGCCCGTCCCGGCGGATCGCCTCGACATGCTCGGGCCACGGATCGACGATCGTCACGTCGAACCCGTTATGTGCGAGGTTGCCCCCGGTATAGCCGCCGATCGCCCCGGCCCCGACGACGACGATGCGCTTATCCATTGCTCCCTCCAAGCTTACGACGCTCCGGCGGACCTTAGGGTTCGCTTCGCGGGGAGGCAATCCCGTGCGCTCGTCTCTGCAAATGCGACTGCGTACTGGGTGCGGTTTGCTATTGATGTCTGATGCATGATGCAGCAATCTGATGCCTATGCGCACCACGATCGCCATTGACGACGATGTCCTCGCGGCAGCCAAGGCCATCGCAAGGCAACAGAACCAGACCATCGGCAAGGTCGTCTCGGAGCTGGCCCGCAATTCGCTGCGCCCGCCGGTCGCCCTGACCGAGCGGAACGGCGTGCCGCTGCTGCCGGTGCGCAACCCGAACGCCATCGGGACCCTTGATATTGTCAATGCGCTGCGCGACGAGTCGCCGTGACGTTTCTGCTCGACGTGAATGTGCTGATCGCGCTGATCGATCCCACGCATGTTGGGCACGACGCGGCGCACCGATGGTTCGCCGCAACCGGCGCTGCCTCGTGGGCGACCTGCCCGATCACCGAGAACGGCGTCATCCGGATCGTCGGTCATCCGAAATACCCGAATTCGGCGGGATCGCCGGCTGCAGTCGCGCCGATCGTCGCACGCCTGCGTCTGCTGCCCGGTCACGTGTTCTGGACGGACGACCTTAGTCTGCTGGGCTGCGATTTCGTCGATCCTGCCGGGATCGCGACCCCTGCCCAGGTTACGGACACTTATCTCCTGGCCCTTGCCATTGCTCATGACGGGCAGTTGGCGACATTCGACCGGCGGTTGTCGCCGACAGCCGTCCGACGGGGCAGGGCGGCGCTTTGTCTGATCGGAGACGGAGGATAGCATGCGGCCGCCGGCGGGAGCGCGAACAGGTGTTTGTCGGTGGGCCGATTGACACCTATCATCGCGTTTCGGTTTTAGCGCGATGTCAGAGGGGTAGCGGAAGATGAACTGGACCGAACGGCGCGAGCGCTTTCGCGCGTTGATGGCGAGCAATCGCTGCGTGCATACGGGGTCGGTCTATGACGCGATCTCGGCGCGGATCGCCGAGGATCTCGG
>DASYUS010000106.1:0-10623 GCA_036000945.1 Allostellaceae bacterium | reverse complement strand
CCCTTCCCTCCCCCGCTTGCGGGGGAGGGTTTCGTTGTGTCACCTCCCCCGAAAGCGGGGGAGGGTTAGGGTGAGGGTTGGGCGTCATCGTCGCTTTCGGTACTCGGATGCAGATCGCGCTCGACCTCGGGGCGGGCGAGCAGTGCCGCGATATGGGCGGCATTGTCGAAGGCGCCATCGAGCGCGAAGACGATGTTGGGCGTCTGGCGCAGTTCGACCATCCGCGCCACCCGCCCCTTGAGGAAGACGGCGCTGCGCTTCAGCCCAGCCATCACCTCGTCGGCATTGGCGCCGGCCAGCGGCATGACGAACGCCGTGGCATTCTTCAAATCGGGGCTGACCCGGACCTCGCTGACGGTGATGTTGGCCTCGCGCAGCGCCGGGTCGCGCAATTCGCCCGGCCGCAACAGCTGGGCCAGCGCGTGGCGCAACTCTTCCCCGACCCGCAGCTGCCGCTGCGAGGCGCCACGCGAACCCGATCCATGCTCTTGATCGCGTCGTCGTTGCATTAGCTGCAACCCATTACAAAATTGCCGTCCCGGCGAAAGCCGGAACCCACCCCTCCGCGATTGAGCTTGTCGCAAGGTGGGTCCCGGCTTTCGCCGGAACGACAATTAACATTACAGCGTGCGGGCGACTTCTTCGACCTCGAAGCACTCGATGACGTCGCCCTGCTGGATGTTCTCGTAGTTTTCGAAGGCCATGCCGCATTCGTAGCCTTCGCGCACCTCGCGGACCTCGTCCTTGAAGCGCTTCAGCGTCTTCAAGGCGCCGTCGTGGATGACGACGTTGTCGCGCAAGAGGCGCACCCGCGCGCCGCGCCGGACCACCCCGTCAGTGACCATGCAGCCCGCCACCTTGCCGACTCGGGTGATGTTGAAGACCTCGCGGATCGCCGCATTGCCGAGGAAGCGCTCGCGCAGCGCCGGCGCCAGCATGCCCGACAACGCGCTCTTCACGTCGTCGATCAGGTCGTAGATGATCGCGTAATAGCGGATCTCGACCCCGTCGCGCGTCGCCAGGTCGCGCGCCTGCGGGTTTGCCCGCACGTTGAAGCCGATGATCAGCGCGCCGGTCGCCTTGGCAAGGATCACGTCGCTTTCGTTGATCCCGCCGACCGCCGAATGCAAGACGCGCACGGCGACCTCGTCGGTCGAGAGCTTTTCGAGCGAGCCGACGATCGCTTCGAGCGACCCCTGCACATCGGATTTGACGACGACCGACAACTCTTTCGCCGCACCGGAGGCGATCTTCGAGAACATCTGTTCGAGGGTCCCGCGACCGCCCGCGGCGGCCACCGAGTCGCGCTTGCGGCGTTGGCGAAAATCTGTCACCTCGCGGGCGCGGCTCTCGCTCTCGATCACGACAAAATCGTCGCCGGCTAGCGGCATGCCGTTGAGCCCCAGCACCTCGATCGGGGTCGAGGGGCCGGCCTCGCGCTGCGCCTGACCGCGATCGTCGACCAATGCCCGTACCCGGCCCCACTCGCCGCCGGCGACGAAGATGTCGCCGACCTGCAGCGTGCCGCGTTGCACCAGCACGGTGGCGACCGGGCCGCGGCCGCGTTCGAGCTTGGCTTCGAGCACGACCCCTTCGGCCGAGCGGTTCGGGTTGGCCGAAAGATCGAGCAGTTCGGCCTGCAGGAGGATCGCCTCTTCGAGCTTGTCGAGGTTGGTCTTCTTGATCGCCGAGACCTCGACGTTGAGGACCTCGCCGCCGAGTTCCTCGACGACGATCTCGTGCTGCAGCAGCTCCTGGCGAACCCGCTCGGGCCGTGCATCGGGCCGGTCGATCTTGTTGATCGCGACGATGATCGGCACGCTCGCGGCCTTGGCATGGCGAATCGCCTCGACCGTCTGCTCCATGATGCCGTCATCGGCGGCGACGACGAGGACGACGATATCGGTGACATTGGCGCCGCGGGCGCGCATCGCGGTGAACGCCTGATGGCCCGGCGTGTCGATGAAGGTGATCTGCTTGCCGCCTTTGAGGGTGACCTGGTAGGCGCCGATATGCTGGGTGATGCCGCCCGCCTCGCCGGCCGCGACGTCGGTTTCGCGCAGCGCGTCCAACAGCGAGGTCTTGCCGTGATCGACATGCCCCATGATCGTGACGACCGGGGCGCGCGGCTCGACCATTTCGGGCTCGTCGGCCTCGCCGCGCAGCCCGATCTCGACATCCGATTCCGCAACGCGGCGCAGCCGGTGACCAAACTCCGTGACAACCAGCTCAGCGGTGTCGGCGTCGATGACCTGGTTGATCGTCGCCATGACACCCATCCGCATCAGCGACTTGATGACGTCGGCGGCGCGCTCGGCCATGCGGTTGGCCAGCTCCTGGATCGTAATCGTCTCGGGGATGACGACCTCGCGCACGATCTTCGGCTGTTCCTGGCGCATCATGCGCTGGCGCTCGCGCTCGCGGGCGCGACGCACCGAGGCGAGGCTGCGCATCCGCTCGCCGGCATCGTCGTCGAGCGCGCGCGTCACCGTCAGCTTGCCGGTGCGGCGGCGATGCTCGTCGCGGCGGACCGGAGCGGCCGGGCGCTTCAATTCGGGGCGGCGGCCGGGGCGCAACGCGCCGGCCGGCTCTTCCTCCTCCTCGGCCGGCACCGCCATTTTGCCGGCGGCGGTCAGCGCGGCGACTTTTGCGGCGGCCGCCTTGCCGGCGCGCTCGGCGACCTCGCGGCGCGACTCTTCCTCGCGGCGCCGGGCTTCCTCTTCCTCCGACCGCCGCTTGGCCTCCGCTTCGCTGCGCTGACGCGTCTCCTCGTCCTCGGCACGCTTGCGGGCCTGCTCCTCGGCGCGCACGCGGGCTTCCTCGGCGGCGCGTTCCTCCTCCTGGCGCAGCCGGTCGGCTTCGGCGAGCGCGGCGCGGCGGCGCGACTCCTCATCGGCCTTGCGGGCATCCTGCAGGGCGCGCACCCGGCCCGCCCGCTCCTCGGCGGTCAGCGCGCGGGGCAAAACCGTGACCGGTCGGCGCACCGGCTCGCCGGCAGCGGGGCTCGGCGCCGCCGGCTGGGCACGCGCGACGACCGGCGCCGGAGTCTCGCTGCGGCCGGGCTCGGGCAGGCCGCCCGCCGTCAGCGTCCGCTTCTTGCGGACCTCGACCGTCACGGTCTTCGAGCGGCCATGCGAGAAGCTCTGGCGGACCTGTCCGGTCTCAACCGGCCGGCGCAATTCGAGCCGGGTTCCGGTGCGGCCCAGAGTCAGCGGTCGCTTCTGCTCTTGCTCGGTGGCTTCGTGCTCATTGGCTTCAGTCATGCGCTTCGATACCGCCATCCTTTTGTGCCGGTCTTGCCGGCGCGAAATCCGTTCCGCAATCGACCGCCGCGTCGGCACGCAGGCCGGCGAGCCGCGACAGGTCGAGCAACAGGCGACGGCACAGCGGACCGCCAGCGACCGCCGCGTGGACGATCCGTTCGCGGCCGAAGGCCGCGCCAAGCTCGGCCGCCGTCAGCACGCTGGCCGCGGGCACGTCATGCGCGAGCCCGGCGAGTTTGCCGCGCCCGGCCGCCGCGCCATCGAGCGCGGTCAGCAAGAGCGCGACCTTGCCGCGCCGCAACGCATCGCTCACCCGGTCGAACCCGGCCACGGCAACACCCGCCCGGCGGGCGAGGCCAAGCCCATCGCAACACCGCCGCGCCAGCAAGCTCTCGATACGGTCGGCAAGCTCCGGCGCCGCCGCAACCGGCCGCCGCGCCGCCCGCGCGAAAATCCGCGTTGCCACCGCTCGGTCCACTATATCCCGGCGCGGCGACAACCACAAACCCCGACCGGGCAGCCGTGCCTCGATATCGGGCACGATCGCGCCGTCGGGACCGACGACAAAGCGCAACAGCGCGCCGCGGTCGCCGATCTCGCCGGTGACGATGCAGCGGCGCTGCGGGCCTACCGGCGGGCCGGCGATGACCGTGCCGGCCACCTGCGGCGTCTGATCACTCTTTCTGCGCCGCGCCGGCATCGGCATCTTCGAACCAGTGCGCCCGCTCGCGCGCCGTCATGATCAACGCATTCGCGTCATCGAGTTCGAGGCTCACGCCGCCCTTGTCGGAGGCGGCGAGCATCTCGATCAGCTCGTCGCCGGCGAGCCCAGCGAAATCGTCGAGCGTTTTCATGCCGTTCTCGCCGAGCGTGACCAGCATGCCCGCCGTCAAGCCGTCGAGCGCGACCAGATCGTCTTCGACGCCGAGCTGGCGGTAGCGCTCCTCGTATTCGCGGTCGCGCCGCTCCAGCGCATTGCGCGCCCGGTCCTGTAGCTCGGTCGCGACCTCGACGTCGAACCCCTCGATCTCGGCCAAATCGTCGACCGCCACGAAAGCGACTTCCTCGAGCGAGTTGAACCCCTCGGTGACGAGCAGGTGAGCGATCACATCGTCGATGTCGAGCGCGTCGATGAACATCTGGCTGCGGGTGCGGAACTCTTCGGTGCGGCGCTCCGATTCCTCGGCCTCCGTCAGGATGTCGATGTCCCAGCCGGTAAGCTGCGAGGCGAGCCGCACATTCTGGCCGCGCCGGCCGATTGCCAGCGACAGCTGCTCGTCCGGGACGACGACTTCGATCCGCCGCTGCTCCTCGTCCATCACGACCTTGGTGACCTCGGCCGGGGCGAGCGCATTGACGACAAACGTCGCCGGGTCCGACGACCATGGGATGATGTCGATCTTCTCGCCCTGCAACTCGCCGACGACAGCCTGGACGCGACTGCCGCGCATGCCGACGCAGGCGCCGACGGGATCGATGCCGCTGTCGCGCGAGATGACGGCAATCTTGGCGCGGCTGCCGGGGTCGCGCGCCACCGCCTTGATCTCGATGATGCCGTCGTAGATCTCCGGCACCTCCTGGGCAAACAATTTGGCCATGAATTGCGGGTGGGTGCGTGACAGGAAGATCTGCGGGCCGCGCGCCTCCTGGCGCACATCGTAGATGTAGGCGCGCACCCGCTCGCCCTGGCGGAAGCTCTCGCGCGGCAACAGCTCGTCGCGGCGCAGCATCGCCTCGGCGCGGCCGAGATCGACGACGACGTTGCCGAATTCGACGCGCTTGACGAGGCCGTTGACGATCTCGCCGATGCGGTCCTTGAACTCGGCGTATTGCCGGGCCCGCTCGGCATCGCGCACCTTCTGGACGATCACCTGCTTGGCGGTCTGCGCCGCGATCCGCCCGAAATCGATCGGCGGCAGCGGGTCGGTGATGAAATCGCCGATCTCTGCCTCGGCGTTGAGCCGCTGCGCCTGGGCGAGCGGGATCTGCGTCGCGTCGTTCTCGACGGCGTCGACCACCTCGCGGAAGCGCAACAGCCGGATCTCGCCGGTGCGCCGGTCGATTTCAGCGCGGATGTCGTATTCCAGGCCGTATTTCGAGCGTCCGGCCTTTTGGATGGCCTGCTCCATCGCCTCCAGCACTTCGTCCTTGTCGATGCCCTTGTCGCGGGCGACCGTGTCGGCGACCTGCAACAGCTCGGGGCGGGCGTAGGTGGCTGTGGTTTCCATCGGAGTTTCCGTGCGTCCAGAGGGCGTCAATGGGTCTGCGCCGGCTTGCGCTCGGCCATGGCGAGGAGATCGTCGGTCAGCACCAGCTTCGCGCGCGCGATGCTGCCGAGTGGCAGGCAGACTTCACCCGCGTCGCCGATCAGGCGGACATGCTCGGCGGCCCGCCCCAACAGGCGGCCGCGGTAGCGCTTGCGGCCGTCGAGCGGTTCGTTGAGTTCGATCCGCGCCTCGAACCCGGCAAAGCGGTCGTAGTCTTCCGGGCACACCAGCGGCCGGTCGATGCCGGGCGAGGAAACTTCGAGCGTGTAGGCGCCGGCGATCGGGTCGGCCACGTCGAGCAGCGCCGAGATCTGGCGGCTGAGCTGGGCGCAGTCGTCGACCGTCATCGGCGCCTCGTCGCGCCGCTCGGCCATCACCTGAAGTGTGGCTTGACGCGCGCCGGTCACCGCGACTCGCACCAGGCGATACCCCATCGCCTCGAGCGCGGGCTCGATCATCCGGCCAATCTGCTGCGTGTCGATCGCCAACCGATTGCTATCCCTCAGAGAGCGCCAGCCGCAAACAAAAAGTGGGCCGTCGGGCCCACTCCAACAACCGGTCCAGTCTCGATTTGATCCAACTGAACCTATGGGACTTTTCCCGCCATATATAGGGAAAGCCGGCCTCCTGGCAAGCCGTAAGGGGAAGCCGGACCGCTCACGGCAGGATATCGATCGCCGCCCCGTCGGGAACGGCGTCCCAGATCTTGTTGATCGCCAAATTGCCGACCGCGATGCAGCCGTCGGTCCAGTCGCGGTACCATTCGGGCGGATCGAAGGGGCCGTAGTCGCCCGGCAACCCATGGATGAAGATGGCGCCGCCAGGATCGACGTGCTGGGCGCCGGCGCGCGCACGATCGCTGGCGTCGGGATAGGAGATGTGGAGCTTGCGCGTGTAGCGCGTATCGTCCGAGCGCCAGTCGATTGAGTAGTGGCCCTCCGGCGTGCGGCCATCGCCAACGCGCCGTTTCGGGCCGACCGGATGCGTGCCGAGCGCGATCGGGAAGCTCGCGACGACCTCGCCGCCGCGCAAGAGTTCGAGGACGCGCCGGCTCTTGAAGACGACGACCCGGTCGGCGTGCAGCGGCGGTGCCGGGTCCGGCGGGGCCAAGGCGGGCGCGGGCGGCGGTGGCTGGGCAAACAGGCCTGAAAGCTGCTGGCAGCCGCCAATCAACAGCAACAGTGCCATCGCCCCAGGCAGCAACAACCCGCGGCAGACCGACCCGCACATCAAGGCTCGCCGCCTCGCCTCGGTCGCCGGACGAACTGCAGGAATGCCGGCGTGCGGCCGGCGGCGCGCGCTTTTTCCTCGTAGCGGGTCGGCGGCCAGTCGGCCGGGCGCTCACGCCAGTCGGCGGCCGAGCGCGCGAGCCAGACGAAATCTGGATGCGCCGTCAAATACTCCAGCATCCACGCGAGATAATCGCGGTCATCGGTGGCAAGGCGCAATACGGCGCCCGGCGGCATGATCGCGGCGAACCGGTCGAGCGTCGCACGGGCGACGAGGCGGCGCTTGTGGTGCCGCCGCTTCGGCCACGGATCGGGGAAGAGGATGAAGACCCGGCCGATCGAGCCCGGCCTTAGCCGATCGAGCAGCGGCCGCGCGTCGTCGGCAAAGATCCGCACATTGCCGAGGCCGCGCCGCGCGACCTCGCTGACCAGCCGCGCCACCCCGCTCTCGAACACCTCGCAGCCGATAAAGCCGATATCGGGATGTTGCCCGGCCTGCTCGGCGAGATGTTCGCCGCCGCCGAAGCCGATCTCGAGCCAGATCGCTGCACGCTTCGCCGGGAAAAGCGCCTGCGGGTCGAGCAGCCCCAACTCGGGCAAGTCGATCGTCAGCTGCGGCAGCAGGCTCTCGGCAATGCGCCGGCGGCCTTCGCGCAACGGCCGCCCGCGGCGGCGGCCGTAGAGGCGGGGCGGCAAGGTGGGCTTGCTCATCAGGGAGTCGCCGCGACAAGCCCCTCTCCCGCAATGCGAGAGAGGGAGGGGCCCATCGCGCAGCGATGGGAGGGTAAGGGTCTTTTTGTGGCAGTACCCTCACCCGTCCGCGGGCTGACGCCCGCGGCCACCCTCTCCCGCAATGCGGGAGAGGGGTTGATCAGAAGGCCCGCCGCAGCTCATCCACTAGGTCGAGCCGCTCCCAGGAAAACCCGCCATCGGGGTCGGGCGGGCGACCGAAATGGCCGTAGGCGGCGGTGCGGGCATAAATCGGCTTGTTGAGCCGCAGGTGGGTGCGGATGCCGCGCGGCGACAGGTCCATCAGTTCCTGCAACACGCTCGACAGGCGGTCCTCGTCGACCCGTGCGGTGCCGTCGGTCTCGACATAAACCGACAGCGGCTTAGCGATGCCGATCGCGTAGGCCACCTGGATCGTGCAGCGCTCGGCGAGGCCGGCGGCGACGACGTTTTTCGCCAGGTAGCGCGCGGCATAAGCGGCCGAGCGATCGACCTTGGTCGGGTCCTTGCCAGAAAACGCCCCGCCGCCATGCGGCGCCGCCCCGCCATAGGTATCGACGATGATCTTGCGGCCGGTGAGGCCGGCATCGCCGTCCGGGCCGCCGATGACGAAGCGCCCGGTCGGGTTGACGTAGAAATGCGGCTCGTCGCACATCCAGCCATCCGGCAGGACGTTGACGACATGCGGCCGGACGATCTCGCGCACTTCCTCCTGGCCGATCGTCGGCGAGTGCTGCGCCGAGATCAGCACCGCGGTCGCCCGCACCGGCTTGCCGGCGACATATTGCAGCGTCACCTGGCTCTTGGCGTCGGGCCCGAGCAGCGGGGCGGCGCCCGAGTGGCGCGCCTCGGCAAGCGAGCGCAGGATCGCGTGCGCGTAATAGATCGGCGCCGGCATCAGCTCCGGCGTCTCGGTGCAGGCATGGCCGAACATCATGCCCTGGTCGCCGGCCCCCTCGTCCTTGTTGCCCGAGGCGTCGACGCCGAGGGCGATGTCGGTCGATTGGCCGTGGATCAGGCATTCGATCTGGCAGCGCTGCCAGTGAAACCCCTCCTGCTCGTAACCGATGTCGCGCACCGCATGGCGCGCCACCTCGATCAGCTGGTCCTTGGTGATCGAGGAGGGGCCGCGGACCTCGCCGGCGAGCACGATGTGGTTGGTCGTCGCCAGCGTTTCGACGCCGCAGCGCGCCTGCGGGTCGGCGGCGATAAAGGTGTCGACGATGGCGTCGGAGATGCGGTCGCAAACCTTGTCGGGATGGCCTTCCGACACCGACTCGCTGGTAAAGACAAAATCGTGCTTCGCCAAAGGACAATCTCCCGTTGAGCGGCCTCAAGCCGCATGCCTGGCGGCGTCGGACGCAATGGTCGAGACCGACGCCGCAATGTCCGGCGGCACCTTGTCGAATCCGCAGGCGCAAGCGTCAAGCAGGATCTTGTCGGCGGGTCCGTCGTCGCGGTCGGCCGGGGCCTTTGCCGGCCGGGTATTCGCCCTCGGTGGCGAGCGCCTTGGCCAAGTCGAACAGGCGCCGGCGCACCGCGGCATCGTCGATCCTGTAATAGGCCTCGACCAGTTCGACGGTTTCGCGCTTGCGGAGCGGATCGGATTCGAACGGCTCCGCCAGCGGCTCGGCAAAGCCGCCCGGGATCGCCGGTGCGCGCACCGGATCTGTGTCGTCGAAGAAGAACGCGACCGGCACATCCAGCACCCGGCTCAACTCGTGCAGCCGGCTGGCGCCGATGCGGTTGGCGCCGCGCTCGTATTTTTGCACCTGCTGGAAGGTCAGGCCAATCGCCTCGCCGAGCTTCTCCTGCGAGAGCCCGAGCATGTTGCGGCGCAGCCGCACGCGCGAGCCGACCTGCACGTCGATCGGGTTGGGTTTCTCCGATTTTTGCCGGCCGTGCCGCCGTATCGGTTGTACCATCGCCATGCGGCCCGCCGCGCCAGTGAATACGGCGCGGGTAATAGCGCATACGATAGTATGCCGTCAACGCCGCCCTGCAACTTGCGATAGGCGAAATCCGACCTCCGCCGGCGATGCGCCAACCGGCTCGGCGGCCTGCCGTCAAGCGGCGAAGCGGACGGCGGGCGGGGCGGAGGCCGGGTAGCGCAGGGCTTGTCGGCTGGTGTGGACGATCAGCGCGCACCCGCCCGTCAGGTGGGCGAACAGCGCGGCCGGCAGGGTGAGATCGCCGGCGGTCCAGGAATGCCCGGCTTCCGGCAGATGGCAGCCGCCGTCACGCAGCAGCGATGCGTCGTGGTCGATGGTGGTCATCACCCCGGGGGCGGTGAGGATGATTTGGCGGAGGGCAACGCCGAGGCGGCGGTGGTCGTGGCGGGTGCCGCCGGTGAGCGAGGGCACCGTGCTGCGCGAGCGGAGGTGCAGCGGGCCGGCGGGCGGTGTGGTGAGGGCGAAGGTGTAGACCCCGCCTGCAACCGATGCCGGGTCGAGGCGCGCGCCGTCGACGACGAGGTGGAGGTCGGGGTCGTCCGAGGTTTCGGTTGCGCTGCAGCCGCCGGCGCGCTCGAAAAACCTCGCCCACAGCCGCTTGACGACCTCGCCGCCGGTCAATACCGGGGCGCAGGGCGCCTGTTCGGTGCCGGGCGTGGACCGCGGCCGGGTGTTGTGGAACTGGGCGCGGTTGCCGGCGTCGTAATAGCTCTCGGCCGGGGCGCCCTCGGCGAGCACCACATCGTGGTCGTCGAGCTCGATGTGGTAATACTCGACGACGCGCGCCCCCTCGTCCCAGCGGATCGAGCAGTGGTTGACCAGCTGCTCGACCGGCACCAGGACGCCGTCGAGGTAGAGCGCGTGACCGTGCGTCAGATAGAGGTCGCGCCGCGGCACGCCATCGGCGAGCGCACCGGCGCGCACGATGATCGGCCGCGCCAGCGGGTTCTTCTGGGTGACGAGGTCGCGCCCGAGGCCGATCCAGCGGATCGGCTTTGCCATCCCCGACAGCGTTACCACGAGGTCGCCGACCGCCAGCGCTTCGACCGGCACCTCGCCGCGGTCGGTGAGGATCCGCGTGCCGCGGCAGAAGCACACCGGCGTCACCTCGGTGCCGCCGCTGCCGTCGGGGCTGGTCTGCCAGGTGATCCCGGTGTAGTCGGTGCTGGTGTCGAGCTGCAGC
>DASYUS010000105.1:0-4433 GCA_036000945.1 Allostellaceae bacterium | reverse complement strand
GCGGCGGCTCGCGGAACAGGCAGCGGTAGCAGGGATGCCCCGCGCCGAGATAGGGCCGGAACGTCGACAGTTGCCCTTCGAACGGCGACAACGCTGCGGCGACGAGCGGTTTCCCCAAGCGGAAGCAGAGGTCGGTCAAGAGATAGCGCGTCGCGAAATTGTCGCTGCCGTCGGCGACGAGGTCGTAGCCCTCGATCAGCGCCGCGGCATTGTCGGGGCCGAGCCGCATCGGGTGGGTCTCGATGCGGATGCCGTCATTGACCGCGGCGAGCGTCGCGCGCGCGCTGTCGACCTTGAGCGAGCCGATCCGCTCTGTTGCATGCACGATCTGGCGCTGCAGATTGGTCAGGTCGACCCGATCGTTGTCGATGATGCCAATCGTGCCGACCCCCGCGGCCGCAAGATACATCAGCATCGGCGAACCGAGACCGCCGGCGCCGATCACCAGGACGCGCGACGCCAGGAGCTTTTCCTGCCCCTCCTCGCCGACCTCGTCGAGGATCAGGTGTCGGGCATAGCGCTGGAATTGCTCTTCGCTCAGTTCCATCGGCTTCAATTCCTCACGGGATTGCTTCGTCATTGCGATCGAAGCGAAGCGATCCCCTAGAGATAAGCTCACAACCCCTCGAACAAGGCCGTCGACAGGTAGCGTTCAGCAAAGCTCGGGAGGATCGCAACGATGGTCTTGCCTGCCATCCCAGGCCGGGCGCCGATCTCGAGCGCCGCCGCCAACGCCGCGCCGGCAGAGATCCCGACGGGCAAAGCGTCGAGCCGGGCCGCGTCACGCGCGGTGCGAAAAGCGGTGTCGTTGGCGATGCGGATGACCTCGTCGATCAGCTCGGTGTCGAGGATCTCCGGGACAAACCCGGCGCCGATCCCCTGGATCTTGTGGCCGCCGGGCGGGCCGCCCGACAGGACCGCGCTGTCCTCGGGCTCGACCGCGACCATCGTGAGGCTAGGCTTGCGAGCCTTCAGCACCGAGCCGACCCCGGTCAGCGTGCCGCCAGTGCCAACCCCACTGACCACGACATCGACCGCGCCCCCCGTGTCCTTCCAGATTTCCTCGGCGGTGGTGCGGCGGTGAATTTCCGGGTTGGCCGGGTTCTGGAACTGCTGCGGCATGAAGGCGTCGGGCAGCGTGCGCACGATTTCCTCGGCCCGCGCGATCGCGCCGCGCATACCCTGCGCCGCCGGCGTCAGCTCGAGCTCGGCGCCGAGCAGCAAGAGCATCTTGCGTCGCTCGACCGACATGCTGTCCGGCATCGTCAGGATCAGCCGATAGCCCTTGGCGGCGCAGACAAACGCCAGCGCGATCCCGGTATTGCCGGAAGTGGGCTCGACCAGCACCGTGCCGGGCTTGATATGGCCCGCCGTTTCGCCCGCCGCGATCATCGCCAACCCGATACGGTCCTTGACCGAGGAAAGCGGGTTGAAGAACTCGCATTTGCCGAGGATGTCGGCCTTGACCCCGGCCTCCTCCGCCAGCCGGTGCAGACGCACGAGCGGGGTCGCGCCGATCGTGTCGAGGATGCTGTCATAGATGCGGCCGCGGAATTCCCCCTTCAATCCTCTTCTCCCAATGCACGAACGGCTTATCGCCTCACCGCCTCATTGTGATTTTCTTGCGGTGTTGCCCGGCAGGATCCCTAGATCTCGAAATCGCCGCCCTGGGCGAGGCGCCCGGCGATCCCGGCACGGTGCGCCCGAGTGCAGAGGTCTTCGAGCGTCAGCGCGTCGAGCCGGCGCATCGTCTCTTCCTCCAGTTCGAGCCATAGCGGGCGGACCACCTGATGGCCGAGCGCGCTGCCCGCCGGGTCGCTGATCGGGTCCTCGCCGGTTTCGAGCCGGCGCACCGTGCGAACGATGTCGCCAAGCGTGATGCGGCGGCGCTCGCGGGCGAGGCGATAGCCGCCGCTCGGGCCGCGGATGCCGACGAGGATCTTCTCGCGCACCAGTTCCTGCAGCACCGGTTCGAGATAGCGTCTCGGGATGCCCTCGCGCTCGGTGATCTCGACCGAGCGGACCGGCGCGGCACCCCCGTTATAGGCGATGTCGAGCACCGCCTCGATCGCGAACAGCAGCTTCTTGGTCAGCCGGATCATGAATCAGAGTGTCGTCCTGCCGCCCAGTTTGGACAAGTGGCAGCAATGCCGGTCGAGCCGAACCCGCCGTCCTGCCGGCTTCTGGCGTCACTAAGCTCTTCGACAATCGAGAATTCCGGGTGGGCGATGCGGGTGAACACGAGTGGCGCGATCCGGTCACCGGGCCGGATGACGATCCCTTTTCGCTCGGTTTCGCCGCGGGGGGCGTTGCGGTTCCACGCCGAGATGAAGCACGTCCCCTGGTAATCCGCATCAATCACACCGACGGCATTGCCGAGCACCAGCCCTTCGCGGTGGCCGAGACCCGAACGCGGCAATACCAAGGCGCACCATTGCGGATTGTCGATGCAAAAGGCGATCCCGGCCGAGATCAGGACCGCCGGCGCCTGCGGCTGAAGCACCAGCGGCTCATCGATGCAGGCGTGCAGGTCGAGGCCCGCTGCGAGGCTCGACCCGTAACGCGGAAACCCCCAGCCTGGCAGCCGCGGGTCGAGGATCTTCAGCGCGACCCTCAGGGACATTGTCGCACTAGCGGGGCCGGCTCCCGCCGCCCGGGACGTGGGCGCTCGGCGGTGAGCCGAAATCGGAGCCGAGTTTCGCGGCGATTCGGTCGGCTAGGCGCTGCGCCACCTCCTCCTTGGTCATCGCCGGCCAATCCTCGACACCGTCGGCGTCGACGAGGTGGATCGTGTTGCGGTCGCCGCCGAAGGTGCCGGTGCCGGGTGCGACATCGTTGGCGAGGATCCAGTCGCAGCCTTTCTTCGCCAGCTTCAGGCGGGCATTGGCGACGATGTTCTCGGTCTCGGCCGCGAAGCCGACGACGAGCGCCGGCCGGTCGTTGCCGCGCCCGGCAATCGCCGCGAGGATGTCGGGGTTTTCGACGAGACGCAGCGCGGGTGGCCCCTTGCCGTCCTTTTTCAGCTTCTGCGCCGCCGCGCCCTCGACCCGCCAGTCGGACACGGCCGCCGCCATCACCGCGACATCGACCGGCAGCGCCGCTTCGCTCGCCGCCAGCATCTGGTGCGCGGTCTCGACGGCGACGAGCCGCACCCCGGCCGGCGTCGGCTCCTGGGTCGGCCCCGACACCAGCACGGTCTCGGCACCGAGCGCCGCGAGAGCGGCGGCGATCGCGTGGCCCTGCTTGCCGGAGGAATGATTTGAGAGATAGCGCACCGGGTCGATCGGCTCGCGCGTCGGACCGCTGGTGACGAGTGCGCGCTTGCCGGCGAGGCGTCGGCCCTGCCCCCTCCCTAACCCTCCCCCGCTAGCGGGGGAGGGAAGGGTGGGGGTAGCGATTGAGGAAAGGGCGGCGATATTGGCGAAAAAGCGGGTAATCGCCGCGAGGATCTCAGCCGGCTCGGCCATGCGCCCTTGCCCGACCTCGCCGCAGGCCAATTCGCCGGCACCGGGGCCGACCCGCAGCACGCCGCGCGCCGCGAGCGTCGCCAGATTGGTCTGGGTCGCCGGATGGGCCCACATCTGTGCATTCATCGCCGGGGCGATCAGCACCGGCTTGTCCGAGGCCAGAAGCGTCGTTGCCGCCAGGTCGTCGGCCAGCCCAGCAGCGTAACGCGCCATCAGGTCGGCCGTCGCCGGCGCGACGACGAGAAGATCGGCTTCGCGCGACAGGCGGATGTGGCCCATCTCGCTCTCGTCGGTCAGCGAAAAGAGGTCGCCATAGACCTTGTCTTCACTGAGGGAGGCGACTGCGAGCGGCGTGACGAACTGGTGCGCCGCCTTGGTCATGACGCAACGCACCGCGGCACCCTGCTCGCGCAGCCGCCGGATCAGTTCGAGGCTCTTATAGGCGGCGATGCCGCCCGCGATGATCAACAGAATGCGCCGGCCCTCAAGCACGCGGCACCTCCCTCTCAACTCGTCCGAGTATGCTACCGCCCGATGACGAGTGCGAGCGCGATCGCGATGAGGGCCGCCGCGGCGAGCCACAGCGGCACGGCGAGCCGCCGCAACAGCCGCGTATGGTGGGCGGCTTGGGCGGAGAGGCTGTCGGCGTGGAGGACGACGCCCTCCAGCGACCAGTTGCCGACCAGCCGGTCGAGGCTTCGCAGCAGCCGCGGCATCTCGTCCAGGACTTCGAGCGTGTTGTCGATGCGCTCCTTGAGGCGCGCTTCGGGGCCGCGATTGTCGCGCACCCAGGCCTCGACGAGCGGCCGCGCCAGGCTCCAGATGTTGACCGTTGGATCGAGCCGCCGGCCGATGCCTTCGACCAGCACCATCGTCTTCTGCAGCAGCAGCAATTGCGGCTGCGTCTCCATCTCGAACTGCTCGGTCACCTGAAACAGCTGCGCCAGGAGGCGGGCGATCGAGATC
>DASYUS010000104.1:0-6818 GCA_036000945.1 Allostellaceae bacterium | reverse complement strand
TGTTGGCGAGGTTCCAGCCGACCGAGCCGCAGCCTTCGGCCAGCAGTTCGACGACGCGCAGGTAGGTCAGCGGGTCGGCCTCCAGTCCGCCGAGCGAGCGCGGGACGATGAGCCGGTAGAAGCCGGCTTCGCGCAGCTGCTCGACGAGGGCTTGCGGAAAGCGCTGGTCGCGCTCGATATGCTCATGAAACCCGCGCAGCACCGGCTGCATTGCGGCGGCCGCCTGCACCACCGGCTGCGCGTCGATATCGGCCGGCAACCGATCCTCGGCATCGATCTTTGGGCGCAGCTCTTCGGCTATCGTGTCCATCGCAATCTCCTGCCGCCGCTCCGTTCGCGGCGTGTACCGGACCGAGGCTACCCCTGCGCTGCCGGCGACGCCAGACCGTCGGGCGGCCAGATTGCCACCGCCTCGGCGAGCGGAATTCGCAGGTTGCGGAACAGCATCGAAAACATCAGCCAGTTGCCCATGGCGATGATGAATTCGACCTGCTGCGCCGGATCGGTGACATACTTCGCCACCTCGGTCCAGGCGGCGTCGGAGATCGATTTGCCGGCGAGACACTCGTCGGTGGCGGCGAGGATCGCTCTGTCCGCCGGCGTCAACCGGTCGGAATTGCGCCAGTCGCGCACCGCCAGAATATCCTCGGGCGGGATCCCCGCGGTGGTCGCCACGCGCCAATGGTTGGTCCATTCGTAGCCCGAGCCAGTGACCCAGCCGATCCGCATGATCATCAGCTCGCGCAGCCGGGTGTCGAACTTGTTGTTCTCCAGCAGCTGCATCAGCTGGCCGAACGCCACCCGGGCGACGCCGGGGTTGTTGGCGACGACGCGAAACGCCGCGCTCTGCGTCCGCTGCGCCGGCATGCCCATCGCCTCGCCCAGCTCGCGGGCGCGCTCCATCGATACCATCGGCACGCGCAAGGTCATTTGTCGCTCCCCCTTGTTGTCGCGCCTGACGTGCTACAGGGCGCGCCGGCCGGGCGCAATGCCGCGCTCGCAAAAAGCCGGCTTGACACCGCGCGTCGGCGGCGGAGGCTGTCGCCCCTGGTTCGGTTCAGGAATGGGTTGCAATGCCTGTAGAGATGATCGGCTGGATCGCGCCGCGGATCTCGTCGGAGCTGATCCCGCCGTCCGGCCCGCCGTTTGACGCGGGCGTTGTCGCCGAAACGGCACGCATCCACGAGCGCGCCGGGTTCGACCGCGTGCTGATCGGTTATTTCTCGGACGCGCCTGATGGGTTCCTTGTCGGTGCCCACGCCGCCTCGGTTACCGAGCGCCTCGGTTTTCTGCTGGCGCATCGGCCGGGGTTTGTGGCGCCGCCGCTCGCCGCCCGCAAGCTGGCGACGCTCGACCAGCTGAGCCAGGGCCGGCTCGCGGTGCATATCATCGCCGGCGGCAGCGACGCCGATCAGGCCAAAGACGGCGACTGGACCGACCACGAGACCCGCTACCGCCGCACCGCGGAATACGTCGCGCTGCTGCGCCGGACGTGGACCGAGCCGGCGCCGTTCGACCATGCCGGCGAATTCTACCGGACCCGCGGGACCTATGCGGAAATCCGCTGCCGGCAGAAGCCGCACCTCCCGATCTACGGGGGCGGCGGGTCGGACGCGGCGATCCGGGCGTTGGCGCCCCATGTCGATGTCTACATGCTGTGGGGCGAGCCGCTGAAGGACACGGCCGTGTTCATGGACCGCGTGCGGCGGGCAGCCGCGCTCTCCGGCCGCACCCCGACCTTCAGCCTCTCGACCCGTCCGATCCTCGCGGCGACCGACGGCGCGGCTTGGGACCGGGCCCGGAGCATCCTCGACCGCGTGCAGGCCAACCGTGTCGGTGCGGCGGCGCCAACCCGGCAGAACGTCGGCTCGCAACGGCTGCTGCAGGCCGCCGCCGCCGCCGAGGTGTACGACACCTGCCTATGGACGCGGCTCGCGGCGGCGACCGGCGCGCAGGGCAACTCGACGGCGCTGGTCGGCACGCCCGAGGTGGTCGCCAAGGCGCTCGTCGAATACTACAAGCTCGGCGCCACCAGCCTATTGATCCGCGGCTACGATCCGCGGCCCGACGCCGTTCAATACGGCGAGGAACTGATCGCGCGCATCCGCGAGCTGGTCGCGGCGTACGACGCCGCGCGGTGACCGGTGGAGGGCCGGTTACGCGGATCGCCTGATGCTCCCTCGCCCCCATCGGGGGGAGGGTTGGGGTGAGGGGCGGATTCCAGAGCGGCTTGCCGTTGGTGCCCTCACCCTCCCGTCGCTTCGCGCCGGGCCCCTCCCTCTCCCGCAATGCGGGAGAGGGGCTGTTCCCTACCGGGCGCGCTTGCGCTCCCAATAATCGGCCGCGGCCGGGAAGACGGTGTGCGTGCGCGTCGCCTCGGTGGGCCCGTCGAGCGTGTCCGCCGCGGCACGCCAGACGGCGTAGTGCGGCGCGGCCCGATGCGCCTCCAGCGCCGCAGCGTCGCGGTAGACTTCCATGAAGTAGTAGACGTTCGGGTCCTGCTGGTCCTGCAACACGTTGAAGCACAGGCACCCCGGCTCGTCCCGCTCGGAGCCGATGGCGTCGACCTCGATCGCCTGGAGGAAACGCTCGCGCGCCTCCGGCTTGACCCGGACCTTCACCCACAATGCCAGCATCAGAGTTCCCTTTCCGCCGCTTGAAATCGAGATCGCAGCTTACGCGAGCGCCACGGCCGGCGTCGATCAGCCTTTTGTCGACGACCGGTTGTCGACCCCCTCCAGCATTTGCCCGAATGGCGGTGCGGTTCTGGAACTACTCCGCGGCGATGCGCTGCCAGGTCAGCTCGCGGTATTCCTCGCCAGCCGCGGTCTGCCGCGGCGGCGGGCGTAGGATCATCAGCTCGCCGTCGAACCGCACCTCGCGCACCTGGTCGGTGCCGACTCGCGCCGGGTCCGACGATCCATCGACGCGGGTGACGAGCCGCGCGCCGTCAAACGTGTAATTGCCGCAATAGGAGCTGTAGGCGCGCTCGGTTCCGGGCGGCAGAAGCGGGCGACCGTCGCAGTTGACCGCCATCATCCGCCCCTCGGCGTTGAAGGTGACACGTCCCATGCCGTGGCCGCCATAGGGAATGGGCAGCTTGTTGCCGTTGCGGTCGCGCGCGGCGGCGGCGACCAGCTTCCAGGTACCGACGATCGATCGCATTTCCGAGCCTTCCTCCGGTGAAACGCACCCGCGCGCGAGGCGAGCCTCATCCTATGCCGGCCGGACCTCTCCCGTCGACCGATCGAGATCTGATCTGCAAGCAGCGCGCGGAAACTCCACTCGGTGAACCGCCGGCGATCCGCTACAAGCATGTGCGGCCGATCGGAGACGCTCGAACCGCCGGCGGGACCGAGGAGAGGTAAATGGCGCTGCTCATCGTCAATCTCGACAAGCAAATCGGCAACGCGCAGGCGTGGCGCGACACGTTCGAGCAACAGCTCCCCGACCTCGAAATCCGCATCTGGCCGGACGCCGGAGACGCTGCCGATATCGAATACCTCGCCTTCATCCGTCCCGATTTCGATGCGCTGCCACGAATGCCGAACCTGAAGGCGATGTTCAGCCGCTCGGCTGGCGTCGAGGCCTTCGTCAACCACCCAAGGCTGCCGAAAGTGCCGCTCGGCAAGCTGGAGCCGGCGGGAGGCGATCCGATGATGACCGAATACGTCGTCATGCACGTCTTGCGTTTTCATCGCGACATGCCGGGCTACCAGGCGGCGCAGGCGAATCGCGAGTGGCGCCGCACCCGCATCGTCCGGCCCGAGGAACGGCGGGTCGGCTTCCTCGGCTTCGGCATGATGGCGAAGGCGCCGGCGCTGGTGCTGCAATCGCTCGGCTTTCCGGTGTCGGCCTGGGTGCGCTCGCCGCGCGAGAATGCCGAGGTGCCGATCTTCCACGGCAGCAACCAGCTCGAACCGTTCCTCAACCAGACCGACATCGCCGTCTGCCTGTTGCCGCTGACCCGCGAGACCGAGGGCATCTTCTGCGCCCGCACCTTTGCGATGATGCCGCGCGGGGCGATGCTGGTGAATGTCGGGCGCGGCGGCCACGTCGTCGATGCCGATTTGATCCGCGCCCTCGATTCGGGGCAGCTGTCCTACGCCGCGCTCGATGCGCTGCGGCCCGAGCCATTGCCGCCGGACAGCCCGCTCTGGCTGCACCCCAAGGTGACGGTGATGCCGCATGTCGCGCGGCGGCCGACCGTGGCGCAGCTGGTCACCGAGATCGCCGCGAACATCCGCAGCATCGAGGCGGGCGGCGGCCTGCTGCAGGAAATCGACAAGACGATGGGCTATTGACCGTGCCCTAAAGCAACAGGCTCACCACCGCGCCCGACATGCAGGTGGCGAGCGTCCCCGACAGGATCGAGCGCAGGCCGAGGGCGACGATCTCGGGCCGGCGCTCGGGCACCATCGCCCCCATGCCGCCGATCAGGATGCCGAGGCTGCCGAAATTGGCGAAGCCGCAGAGCGCATAGGTCATGATGAGTCGCGCATGCGGGCTCAGCGTGTCGGCCGGGAGCTTCGACAGATCGACATAGGCGATGAACTCGTTGAGCACGGTCTTCGTGCCCATCAGCGTCGCGGCAGCGGCGGTCTCCGGGCCGGGGATGCCGATCAGCCACATCACCGGCTGGAACGCCCAGGCGAAGAGGCGCTGCAGCGACACCCGCTCGCCGGCGATGTCGGGGAAGAGCCCGAGGATGCTGTTGGCCAGACTGACCAGCGCGATCATCACGATCAGCATGGCGGTGATGTTGAGCAGGAAGACGATGCCGTCGCGGGTGCCCTTAGCGATCGCGTCCATCGAGCTGACCGGCGGGTCGTCCATGACGAGGCGCGCGGCGGGCGCCGGGTCGGGGTGAAACGGCACCATCAGCGCGGCGATGGCCAGCGCCGCCGGGGTGCTGATCACCGCTGCGGCCAGGATATGACCGAGCGCGCCGGGGATGACCGGGCCGAGGATTGCCGCGTAGAGGACCATCACGGTGCCGGCGATGCCGGCCATGCCGCAGCTCATCAGCGCAAACAGCTCGCCCCGTTCGAGCCGCGCGAGATAGGGCCGGATCAACAGCGGCGCCTCGATATGGCCGACAAAGATATGCACCGCGGCGCCGAGCCCGAGCGGCCCGCCGACCCCGACCGAGCGGCGCAGCACCCAGGCAAAACCCTGCACGACGCGCTGCAAGACGCCCCAGTAGAACAGCAGCGTCGCCAGCGCGCTGACCACCAGCACCATCGGCAGCGCCTTGAACGCAAAGACGAACGCGGCGCCGGGCCTGGTCTCGGCGAACGGCAGGTCGGCGCCGCCGAGATAGCCGAAGACGAAGCTGGTGCCGGCCTCGGTCGCCTTGCTCACCGCGCCGACGGCGTCGTTCAGCAGCAGGAACCCGGCCGAGGCCGGCGGAAACTTGAGGAACATCAGCGCCAGGGCGAATTGCAGCAGCACGCCGACAACGACAATCCGCCACGGCACGCGCCACCGCTCTTCACTCAAGACCCAGGCGAAGACGAGGATGGCGGCGATGCCGAGAAGGCCTCTCACGTGAGAAGCCGCATCAATAGGAGCGGGCTCACACCGTCGCGATCGCGTTGGCCGGGGAGCCGACGGCGCCGGGGAGGCGTAAGGGGGGCGCGGTCAGCAGGAAGCGCGAGCGGCCGTGGGCGCGCAGCCAGTCGGCGAGGTCGGAGAGGAGCCAGATCTCGCCCAAGTAGACGCCGAGCTTGAAGAGGCAGTGGGCGTGCAGCGGCAGCGACGCACAGTGGTCCTCGCCCTCGCAGGGCCGCGAGGGCGCGGCTTCGACCGCGCGGTTGTCGGAGATGAGGGCGACGACGCCCGATTTGGTGATCCAGTTGAGGATGCGCTCGTCGCGCCCGTCGAGCGCGGCGCACGGGCTGGCGGCGAGCGTTGCGGCGTCGGGCTGTTTGTTCATGCCGAGGATGACCCGGTCGTAGCCGGTGCGGAAGCAGACGAGGTCGCCCTCTTCGACCGTGACCTTGTCGACCGCCATGATATGCATCAGCTCGTCAAAGGAGACGAATTTCTCGCCGCGGCCGAAATGGGCTTCGAGGTCGATCATCACGCCGCGGCCCTGGACGCCTGTCGCCGCCATGTTCTCGATGCCGAGCGCCAGCGCGCCGACATGCTCGCCGCGTGGGGTGGCGCCGCCGCCCGAGTAGTCCATCGGCCCGACGATGTGCTCGCCGGCGCGGTAGCCGTTGTAGAAGACGATCTCCGGTACCCCGTCGCCGTCGGCGTCGAACAGCTGGCCGACATGGGCGAGCGAATCCCATTGCGTCGAATACTGCAGCGTCATCTCGACGATGTCGTCGCAGATGACGTCGAGGAGCTGCGGGTCCTCGCGGTTCAGCGGGTAGGCCATGTAGGGCATTCCGTTGCGCTTGTTGGCGAAAAGCCGCGGCGGGTGGCGCCGCGGGTTGACGATGGTGCCGCCGGGATAGTCGAGCGGCAGGCTGAGGCAAAAGGTTTTCCCCTCCTTCACCTCGGCGACGGCTTTCAGCACCTTGTCCCGGGTCAGCAGATTGAGCCGGCCGAGCTGGTCGTCCGGCCCCCAATCGCCCCAGGTCGAACCGGCCGGGCGGCGTATCCAGCGCGGGTTGTCGGGCATACTTTCTTCCTCCCAGTCAGCGCTGCATCAACGCGTTACGTGCTTCGAGACGCGCCCTGCGGGCGCTCCTCAGCATGACGGAAATCGCGATGTTGAATCCAGAAGCCTCCGTCATCCTGAGCCGGCGCGCGTAGCGCGCCGAGTCGAAGGACGCACCGATTTGACGCCGCGGCGCGATAGTTTC
>DASYUS010000103.1:0-4342 GCA_036000945.1 Allostellaceae bacterium | reverse complement strand
CGATGCCGGCCCCTGCCGTCAGGGCTGCCGGCACGCCCTCGAACACGCGCTGGTCACCGCCCCCGACCGCCGCGACCCGGCGCTCCTCGCCCGGCTCGACGCGGTGGCGGGGCGCGTGCTGAGCCGGTGAGACGCCGATGAAAGTCGCCGGCCGCGCGATGCGCACGATCTGGCTCGCCGCAGACGAGCCGCCCGAGGCGCCTGTCGTCGAGATCATCGACCAGACCCGGCTGCCGCACGAGTTGGTCGTTGTCGGTCTCACGCGCCTCGCCGACGCGGCACGGGCAATCCGCGAGATGCAGGTGCGCGGCGCCCCGTTGATCGGCGCGACGGCGGCCTACGGCATGGCGCTGGCGGTTGCCGAGGACCCCTCCGACCCGGCGATCGAAAGGGCGGCTGCAATCCTCGCGGCGACCCGGCCGACCGCGGTCAATCTCGCCTGGGCGCTCGCCGAGATGCGTCGCGCGTTGGCCGGGCTGCCGCCCGCGGAGCGCCTCGCCGCGGCGCTGGAGCGGGCCGGCGCCATCGCCGAGGAGGATGTCGCGATCAACCGGGCGATCGGCGAGCACGGCGTCGGCCTGATCGAGGCGGCGCTTGCGGCAAAAGGCGGAAACGGCCCGGTGCAGATCCTGACGCATTGCAACGCCGGCTGGCTGGCGACGGTCGATTGGGGTACCGCGCTGGCGCCGATCTACCGCGCCCACGACGCGGGGATCGCGCTGCATGTCTGGGTCGACGAGACGCGGCCGCGCAACCAGGGCGCCAGCCTCACCGCCTGGGAACTGGGCCAGCACGGGGTGCCGCACACCGTCATCGCCGACAATGCCGGCGGCCATCTGATGCGCCAGGGCGAGGTCGATCTGTGCATCGTCGGCACCGATCGCACCACCGCTTGCGGCGATGTCGCCAACAAGATCGGCACCTATTTGAAGGCGCTGGCGGCGCATGACAACGGCGTGCCGTTTTACGTCGCGCTGCCGTCGCCGACGATCGACTGGGCGTTAACCGACGGCGGCCAGATCCCGATCGAGCGGCGTGACCCGCGCGAGGTGACCCATATCGCCGGCTGGACCGAGGCGGGCGAGCGGGCCGAGGTGAGGCTCACCCCGGCGGACAGCCCGGCGGCCAATTTCGCCTTCGATGTGACCCCGGCCCGGCTCGTGACTGCCCTCATCACCGAGCGCGGCGTGTGTCCGGCCTCGCGGGACGGCCTCCTCGCACTCTTCCCGGAGCGGCGCGAACGCGGCGCCGCCTGAGATCAATGGACCCATCGATGGCGAACTGGAGCGAGACCTACCGCGGCACCGTGCCGCCTTGGGAATGCGACGTCACCGAGCACTTCACGATCGCCTATTACTTCGACCGGCTTGAGGAGGCGGAGGGCAACCTGGCCGAGGCCCTGGGGGTCGGGCCGATGCTGCGCGCCGGCGGCTTCCCGCGCCGCCTCGATGTGCGGTTCGCCCGCGAATTGCGCGCCGGCAGCAGCTTTCACATCGACAGCGCCGCGCTCGGGGTCGATGACGGGTTGCGGCTCGGGCACCGCTTTGTCGATTCGGCCACCGGCGAAACCGTCACCTGGATCGCCGAAAGCTGGGAGTTGCCCACTGGTGCGCTCTCGCCGGCGCAGCGCGGCGCGATCGGCGGCCGGCTTGCCGTCTGGGAAGGCCCGGCGGCCGAGGAACGCCCCGAGCCGGTGGGCCATGCCGGGTTCATCCCGACCGCCCGCGGCCGGGTCAAACCAACCGATCTCGACGCCGACGGCAGGTTTGGGCTTGCCGCGATGGTCCATCGCTTCACCGACGCCTGCATCCAGGGCGGCTCGGCGATCGGCATGGACGCCGACTACATGGAGACCGGCCGCCGCGGCTTCTCGACCTTCGAGCTGGCATTGCGGATTTCCGGCGCTCTCGCCCTCGACGCGCCTTACCTGGTCGAGACCGGCATCGCCCATCTCGGCAATTCGTCGCTGCGCATGATCCACCGCCTCTGCGACCCGCGCAGCGATGCCGAGGTGGCGCGGCTCGGGCAGTATGGCGTCAACCTCGATCTCGACGCCCGCCGCCCGGCCCGCTGGCCCGACGAGATCCGAAACCGCGCCGAGAAGCTCGTCATTCCGTTGCGGTGAGCGGCTCCTTCGCGGTTCGGGCGGGCGGAGAGATCCGCAGCAGGTCCATCTTGGCCATCCAGCACAATCCGCGGTAGAGCTGGCCGCTATTGGCGGAGGCGACGGTCTTCATCACCGCTTCGGCGGTCATCGGCCCGTCGGCAGCGAGACGCTCGACCACCCTCGCCATGTCGGCGAGGTCCGGCAGCACCGTCGCGGCGAAATCGGCGAGTGACGATGTGCGCCTCGCCTCGATCTGCGCCGCACTTGCGCCCGGCGCCAGCGATAGGATCGAGGCCGGCTGCAGCACATGGGTCGGATAGCCGGCATAGGCGAAAAAGGGGTCCGGCCGTGCCGGATGCGCCATCGCCAGGGCGGCGATGCCGCCGTTGCGGCGCGGTGCGATCTCGTCGGCGGCGCGGCGGCGATCGGCCAGCTCGGTCCACAAATCCTGCATCCGGCCAACGACGACGCGCCAGTCGAAATGCGCCCTGGCCTGCGCTGCGGCCGCAGCGCCCATGCGCCGGCACAGCTCCGGATCGCCGATCAGCGCGGCATAAGCCTGGGCCGCAGCACCGGTATCGACCGCAATCAGCTGGCTCGATAGGCCGATGTAATGGTCGTAATTGTCGAGCCCCATCGCATAGCGCTCGGCGAGGTCGATCCCGTACGGCGCCGGCGGCATCAGTGTCGGAATGCGGAACCCATCGACGCCGTCGCGCACGGTGTCGCGATAACCGTCCCAGTCGCTGACCACGGAAGGCAGCCCGGCCGCCATCGCTTCGATCGGGCTGAGGCCGAAGGTCTCCTGCAAATTGTCGGCGAGCGAGGTGAAGATGTCCGCCGCCTGCCAAATCCCGACGCGAACCTCTGGGTCGCGGCCGTCGACAAAGTGGCAGACGACGTTCGGACAATGGAGGGTCGCCCCGTTGCGAAAGGTCCGTTCGATCTGCTCGTTGGGGAACCAACCCGCCTGGATCAGATGCAGCCTCGCGCCCGGTGGCGCCGACGCTCGCGCCTGCTCGAGCCCGCGATACATCGGCAACGGGTGCGCCTTGGCGTGGTAGCTCAGCCGGCCGAGGAACAACACGGCGACGTCATGCTCGGCGATGCCGAGCCGCTGGCGCCACGAAGCGCGAACTGCCGGCGCCGGCACGTAGGCGTCGCAATCAACCCCGAGCGGGATGATCGGCAATTGCGGCAGGCTGAACCGCGAGGCACCCAGGCGGTCTTTGAGGTAGGCGGTCTCGGCCTCGATCAGCCGGCCGAGCATGTCGCGCACCGCCCGGCTCGTGCAGATCAGCGCATCCCACGGCTGCAGCGGCGCCACCGGCAGGCCGGCCAGGACCTCCATGACCCGGTCGCTGACCGTCGTATGGGTGATGCCGACCAGGCTGTAGGCGCGCTGGTCGAAACGGCGGCGGCGCCAGGCGAGCTGGTCGATGCCGGCGCTCGGGTAGAACAGGCAGCCCGGCTCGGCCAAACCTTGCTGGCGGGCGAACGGGACCCACACAGTCGGCGCCGTGCCGCCATAGCTGCGCGTTTGCGCGGCGAACGCCTCGGCCTGCGCCTTGCTCGCGGCGTGGCAGTAGAGGCGGTCGACGCCGCTGTGGCGAACAAAGCCGCGCAGAAAGCCCTCGCCGGCGGCATGGCGTCCCATCAGGCGCTCGCGGCTGGTGTCGTATCCGTCTGCTTCGTAATGGATCGCCGCGTTGCGCGCTCCGGGCTGCGCCGTCTGCTCTGCCATAAACGAAATCCCCGCGGGCCGAAGCCGTCTCAATGCGCCGCGGACTATCGCATCGCCGGCAGCGGCGCGAAAGACGAGCTGCATCTCGCGCCGCGGCACGCCGGCGGTTCAGACGTCAGACGTGCCGCGGCAGCTAGGCGGCGTGGCTCTCGGTGTGGCCGGTCAAGAGGGCGAAGAGCGCGTCGGCATTGTCGGTGCCGCGCAACTTCTGGCAGACGGCCTGATCGCGCAGCAGCCGCGAGATCCGCGCCAACGCTTGCAGATGTGCGGTGCCGGCCGCTTCGGGGGTGAGCAGCACGAACACCAGATCCACCGCCTGGTCGTCGACCGCGCCGAACGCAATCGGCCGATCGAGCCGCGCGAACAGGCCGACGAGACGCGACAGCTCGGGCAGCTTGCCGTGCGGAACGGCAACGCCCTGCCCGATCCCGGTGGTGCCGACGCGCTCGCGCTCGGCCAAGACTTCGTAGATGCGGCGCTCGGCAACGGCG
>DASYUS010000102.1:0-8744 GCA_036000945.1 Allostellaceae bacterium | reverse complement strand
CGGCGATGACCCCGGCCTGAACAAACGCCGCGCTGATCAGGCGGCCGGCCTCCTGGATCGTCACCGGCGCGCCGGTCGCGTCGGGTGCGACGGTGCGCACCGCGGCGACAAACCGCTCCAGGACGCCGGGGTCGCGCGCATCGCCCTTTGGAAACACCTGGACCCGGGCGCGGCCGTCGCCGGTGATCCAGCTGTCGCGCAACTCCTCCGGCAAGCCCGCCAGAGTTACCGGCTCTGCCTGCAGCAGTTCGGTGAGCGCGGCGAGGCGCTGTCCGAGGCCGGTGAGGAGAGCGTCGCGCAAAGCCGGCAGGATCGCGGCGCCGCGTTCCACCGTGGCGTCGAGGGAGTGCGCGAGGCGCGCTGCCGGGCTGGTTGCCCCGGCGGAACCACCGCCGGGCCTCACGAGCGCCTGCAATGCGTCGCGGCAGGCGGTGATCGCCAGCAGCGCGTCGCTGTCGCCCGGCGGCGACACCGTGGTGCCCGAAAGCAGCGTCGGCCCGAGCAGCAGCGCCAAGTCGCTGATGATTTCGAGCTTCTTTTCCTGATCCTGCGGGATGAAGCTGGCCGCGGTGACCGCCTGGGCGACTTCGGGGAGCCTGTCGAGCCGGTCCGCGATCGCCTCGGCCGCGCTCAGCGACGGCGCGATGATTTCCGCCGGATAGGGGGTCGTCATCGCGTCCTTCATCAGGTCGCGAGCGGTAACGACCGATTCGCTCTTCGGGTCCTTCAGATTGAGCGGGTCGAAATCAAAGCTGACCCGCGGCAGCAGCGCGAGACACACGGCCGCAAGCACCGCCGCCGCGCCGATCACCCAGCGGCGCTGCGCCAACAGAAACCGGTCGAGCGGGGCGGCGCGGCGGAACCCGACCGGATGCGGCTCGCCGCGCGGCCGCACCAGCGCCAGTGCCGCCGGCAGCAGAACGAAATTGAGCACGATCGCGATAACCATGCCGAACCCGGCGATCCAGCCGAGCTCGCGAATCCCGGTGTAGCGGGTCGGGACGAACGACAGGAAGCCGATCGCGGTGGCGCCGGCGGCGAGGACCAATGCCGGACCGATCGTTTCGGCCGCACCGCGCAGCGCCTCGGGCAGCGTGCCGCGGCGGTGCCGCTGGTCGCGGTAGCGCACCGCCAGCTGAATGCTGAAATCGACCGCCAGGCCGATGAACAAGACGGCGAACGCCACCGAGATCAGGTTGAGCGAGCCGATCGCCAGCGCAGCAAAGCCGGCGGTCAGCACGAGGCCGGCGGCGAGCGTCGCCAGGATGGCGCCGACCAGCCTCACCGAACGCAGCGCCGCGAAAAGGATCCCGCACACCGCCACGACCGACAGAACGGTCGATCTCAACGCTCCCTCGCGCAGCGTCGCGAACTGCTCGTCGCCGAGCGCCACCGGGCCGGTGATGCGCAGCCGCACGCCGTGCTGCTGATCGAGCGCCAGCGCCTCGGCCAGCTTGCGAACTTCGGCGGTGGCGCGGGCCCCGGGTTCGAGCGCGGTGAAGTCGAGCACCGGGCGCGCCAGGACAAACCGGCGCCGCTCGCGCGGGTCCGGTCCGCGGCCGGTCATCAGGTGCCGCCACGACAGCGGTTGCGGGTTTCCCCGCAGGGCGGTGTCGACGGCCTCGGCGATCGTGGCCAGCGTCGGATTGAGCCGCGCCACCGCGGCCTCATCCTTTGCCACGCCCTTGACGAACAGTGCCAGCGTGTCGAACAGCCCACGCAGGCTGGGGTCGCGCGCCAGGCTGCCGATCAGCGGCTGGGCGGCGATCAGCTGCTCCGACATCGCCTGAAGGTCGTCGACCGGCAGGAACAAGAGGCCGTTCCGGTCGAAAAATGCGCCGCCGTCGGGCCGCCGCACATAGTGGAACAACTCGGGCTCGGCACGCAGGCGCTGGGTCAGATCGCGCGCCGCACGATCGGCCAGTTCCGGGCTCTCCCCGTCGATCACGATGACCAGGAGGCTGGCGTTTTGCGGAAATGCCCGATCGAGCGCGGCATCGTTGCGGCGCCAGTCGAGATCGGTCGGCAGCATGTGCTCGATATCGGTGTCGATCGCCAGATGCCGGGCCGCGTAGAAGCCGCTGCCGAGCGTCAGCAGCAGCATGGCGAGCGCGATCGACACGGCATTGCGCCGCGCCAGATCGACGATGCGGGTGATAAAGGCGGCGATCACGGTGCCCCGTGCCGGTTCCACTCGAACGGCAATTGTGTCGGAGCGACGGGGAAATTGCCGCGAAATTTCCGAGTCCTCGTCACAATGAGGACACGCTTTGCGGCGATGGTGGATCGAATTTCGCAGGCAAGGAGGGGATCATGGCCGGACGCGGGGAATGCTGCAGCTATGAGCCGAGCCTCGAAGATCTGCTCGATGACGAGGTCATGGCCCCGGTGTTGCGCAGTTCCGGGGTCGATGCTCAGGGGTTGCGTGACATGATGGTCGAAACCGCCAGGCGGATCGACGACCGCCGGATCGACGACCGCGCCGATGACGGCGATCGCTAGACTGCCTGAGCGGCTGCCGGAGACCATGCCGGAAATTCGATCCGCACCTTGAGCCCCGGGTGCGCCGTTCCCGGCTGAACATCGCCGAGCGTCACATTTGCGTCGTGCCGGCGGGCGACCGCGCGCACCAGGCTGAGGCCGAGGCCGTTGCCTTGCGTGCTGCGGCTCGGTTCGAGACGGACGAAGCGGTCGAAAACCGCCTCGCGATCACCCTCCGGAATGCCCGGCCCGCGATCGGCGACTTCGATCGTGGCGCGGCCGCCACCGTTGCGCACGGTGATCGCGATGTCGCTGGCGCCGCCATGCTTCACGGCGTTGTCGAGCAGATTGGCGACGGCTTGCGATAAGAGGTGCCGGTCGCCGCGGATCATCGTGCCTGGCGCGCTGTCGAGGCGCAGCGCAAAGCCGTTTTCCTCGGCCACCGGTTCGTACAGTTCGACCACCGCGCGGGCCACCTCGCCGAGGTCGAGCGGCTCGCCGGTGCGGCCGCCGGCGCCGGCTTCCGCCTCGGCGATGCTGAGCAGCGCGTTGAATGTGGCGAGCAGCCGATCGGCCTCCTCGATCGCGGCGCGGATCGCCTCGCTCTTGGCGGGCGGATCGTCCGGGCCGAGAAGGGCCAGCTCAAGCCGCGCGCGCAGCCGCGACAGCGGGGTCTTCAAGTCATGCGCGACATTGTCGGTAACTTCGCGCATGCCGGTCATCAGCCGCTCGATCTGGTCGAGCATGCCGTTGAGATTGGCGGCAAGCTGGTCGAACTCGTCGTTCGTCCCGCGCCGCGGCACCCGGTCCGAGAGATGGCCGGCGATGACCCGTTCGGCCGTGCGGTTCACCTGCTCGACCCGGCGCAGCATGTTGCGGCTCATCACCGCCCCGCCGATCAATCCGATACCGAGTGCGACCAGCCCCGACCATAAGAGCGTCGCCCTGATCCGGTCGCGAAACGCCGCCGCGTCGCTGATGTCGCGCCCGACCAAGAGGCGATACCCGTCGGGGATCGCAAACAGGACGCCGCGGGCCGGATGCGTCTCGCTGCGGCCCTTGACCGGCACCTCGATCTGGAACGACACGGGGCCCGAACCAGCGGACACGGCTTTCGGCGCGCTGCTGATGTTGCCGGCCAATGGTCTCCCGTCGCGGTTGGTCACCAAATAGAGCATGCCGTCGCCGCTATCGCCGGCGCTACGCGCGGCGACGATCTGGACGAGGCCGCTGAGGCCGCGCTGCGCATATTGCTCGGCCAGCCCGGTGATCTCGGCGTCGAGGGTTGCCTCGGTCTGCCGTTCGACAAAGTCGGCGCTCGCCCAGTAGACGAAGAACAGCACCCCGATGACCGACGCCGCAAAGACCAGGAAGTAGAGCCCGGCGAGCCGAAAGGCATGCGTCTGCACGACTCGTCGCGCCGCGCACCGCAATGCAGTGGCGGCCCGACGAGACGGTGTGGCTGTTGCGATGAGACTTTCCGCAACCATTGCAATGCGGCTGTGGCAAGTACGCCGGTGATCGTCCCAATATGGGAGACCGGAGGTCGCGGTGCAAACGGGCTGCGTCCCCTGCGGCAACGGTCTCGCCGACTTGGCGTTTGACCGAGATGATGCCTGGTATTAGATAGCGTTTCGCAACCTTTCGATACGAGATAAATTGATGACCTTCGGCCTGGAAAAATTCAAAGGCTCGCGTCTCGGACGGCGCATCGCCGCGGTGATCGAGGATCCGCAGCGGATCAACGATATGATCGTTTTTTCCCGGCATGGGATGCCGGCGGTGCAAGCCATTGGCAAAAACCTCCTCGAGATCGGGCCAGAAGTGCGGGACGATCAGGTCAAGAAGACTATCGGCCGGTGGGTCCGCGAGGTTCTTGAGCAGCACGGATGGACCGTGGCGAAGAAGCGTCGGGTCGCACCGGGAAATCTTTTTTCGACGGGGATGGTGTATCGGGCGAAGGCGACCCAACCATCTGCAACGATGCCGCCTGAGAACAAGGCGCCGCAGATGTCTGCAGCCGAGCGAGCGGCTGCCTGGCTGGACGGGATAAAGGACCTGCCTCACACGAAGCCGCTTTCCGACGAAGCGATAAGCCGCGACAGTATCTATGCCGACCGCGATCAGGGATGAGTGTCCTCGTCGATACCAACGTCCTGCTGCGGCGGACCCAGCCGGGCCATGAAAGCCATGGGGTCGCGGTCGCGAGTGTCGCGCGGCTGCTTGCTTCGGGCGAAGAGCTGTATTTCACGCTGCAGAACATCGCCGAGTTTTGGAGCGTGGTGACCCGCCCCGTCGGCAGTAACGGCTTGGGCTTTTCGCCGAAAACTGCCGCCGCCGAGGTCGAGAAAATCGAGCGGGCCCTCATCGTGCTAGGCGACACGCCCGCTCTCTATGGCCAGTGGAAGCGCCTGGTGGTGCAGCATGGCGTCGTCGGCACAAAGGTCCATGATACTCGTCTGGTGGCCGCGATGATGGTCCATCGTGTGCCGAAGATACTTACCTTCAACACTGCCGATTTTGTCCGCTATCCGATCGAGGTGCTGAAACCAGCTGACATCGCCGCGGGATAGCTCACTCCACAGCCCGCAGGCAATATCCCGCGCCGCGCACGGTGTGAAGCAGCGCGCGATCGAAGCTCTTGTCGATTTTTTGCCGGAGCCGGCTGACATGCACGTCGATCACATTGGTCTGCGGATCGAAGTGGTAGTCCCAGACGTTTTCGAGCAGCATCGTCCGGGTCACGACGTGGCCGGCGTTGCGCATCAAGTATTCGAGCAGCTGGAACTCCCGCGGCAGCAACTCGATGGTCTTGTCGCCGCGCCTGACCGACCGGGTCAAGAGGTCGAGCTCGAGGTCGGCGACCCGCAACCGGGTGAGGCTCGGCGCATCGGCCCCGCGCCGCAGCAGCACCTCGATGCGGGCTAACAGCTCGCTGAACGCGAACGGCTTGACGAGGTAGTCGTCGCCGCCCGAACGCAACCCCTTGACCCGGTCGTCGACGCTGCCGAGCGCCGAGAGGATCAGCGCCGGGGTACGGATCTCAGCGCCGCGCAAGGCGCCCAACAGCGCCAACCCGTCCATGCCCGGCAGCATGCGATCGAGAATGATCGCGTCGTAGCTGCCGGAAGTGGCGAGAAACAGCCCGTCCCGTCCGTCGCCGGAATGGTCGACGGTATACCCGCTCTCGCTCAGCCCCTTGGCCAGATAGGCGGCGGTCTCGCGGTCATCCTCGATGATCAGCAGCTTCATCGGCACGCCTCACCCCGTCCGCCTCGGATCGGCCGCCGCGCCCTGGGATGCCGCCACGCTTCGGCAGCGTTAACGGTTCGTTAAGGTTTGTGGCGCGAGCCTTGAGGTCGAACGGGAGCAATTTGTCAGGAACCAACGTTTGCACATGCTTGTTGGAGTGGAGCACTTTTCCGGCGATCGGCAGTTGGGGTGCGCCCATGGCAGGCGATGGATTTCAAGTGGTTGCGCCACCCGGCAGAAGCAAGCCGATGAGCATCCTCATCGTCGAGGACGAGGCGCTCGTCGCCAGCTACATCGGGGAAGTGCTCGGTGAATCGGGGTTCCGCGTCGCCGGCATCGCGGCCTCGGCGCGGGAAGCGCTCTCTCTCGCGGCAGAAACCCACCCCTCGTTGGCGCTCGTCGACATCCGCCTGACCGGACCGGTCGACGGGGTTGCGCTGGCCTGCCAGTTGCGCCAGAGGTTCGACCTGCCCGCAATCTTTCTGTCGGGCGTGATCGATGAGGCCATCATCGAGCGGGCGCAGGTGGCGGAGCCGCTCGGCTTTCTTGCCAAGCCCTTTCTGCCGAGCCAGGTATTCAACGCACTCGAACGCGCCGCCGCCCAGCTCGCCGATAAACCTTAGGCCCGCGAGCCGCCGGCCCGCCTGCTTGCGGGACGCCGGCGATCCCAAGGCTTCTTCGCGGCGGCGCCATTGCGGCGGAATGCCACACGGCGCGCCTGTGAGCCTGCGGTCGGCGATTTCGCCTTGACCCCGGGCGCATCAGCGACGATCTATTGCGTACCAATTCAGTCCGAATTGGTACGCAGCGACAGCTCAGAGCCTCGCCCGACCGATGATCATCCTCAGCAAGCTCGCCGATTACGGCGTCATTGTCGCGACGCATCTGGCCGCACATCCCGACCGGCAGGCGACCGCGGCAGCGATTGCCGCTGCCACCGTGCTGCCGCGAGCGACCGTGGCCAAGCTCTTAAAGGCGCTGGCGCATGCCGGACTGGTCAGCGCGACGCGCGGCGCCGCCGGCGGCTACCGTTTGGCGCGCCGGCCCGGTGCGATCTCGGTCGCCGAGGTCGTCGCCGCGATCGACGGCGATATCGGCCTGACGCAGTGTTCGGTTCATGCCACCGATTGCACGCGCACGAATTACTGCCCGACCCGTCCTCACTGGATTGCGATCAACCGCGCCGTCGGGGCCGCCCTGTCGGCGATCACGTTGGCCGAGATGATCGGGCCGTTGGCCTTCGTGCCGCCGTCCGCGTCGCTCGCTGAACCCCGGCTGCCCGCGCCCGGCGCCAGCAGCTTGATGGACGAGCCATTGCGATGAGCGCCTCCCTCGACACCGCCCGGACGATCCGCTCGCTGGCGCAGGAGGGCTACAAATACGGCTTCGTCACCGATATCGAAGCCGACAGCGCGCCTCCCGGCCTCAACGAGGACACGGTCCGGTTCATCTCGGCGAAGAAAGAGGAGCCGGAATGGCTGCTCGAATGGCGCCTCGCTGCGTTCCGTGCCTGGCGCGAGATGACCGAGCCGAATTGGGCCAAGGTCAACATCGCGCCGATCGATTATCAGGCGGCGACCTACTATTCGGCGCCGAAGCAGCAGGCCGGCCCGAAATCGCTCGACGATGTCGATCCCGAGCTCCTGGCGATGTACGAAAAGCTCGGCATCCCGTTGAAGGAACGCGCGGCGCTCGCCGGGGTGGAGCTGGCCGGGGTGGCGGTCGATGCGGTCTTCGACAGCGTCTCTGTGGCAACCACGTTCAAGAAGGAGCTCGGAGCGCTCGGCATCATCTTCTGCTCGTTCGGCGAGGCGGTGAAGGATCACTCCGAGCTGGTGCGCCGCTATCTCGGCAGCGTCGTGCCGCAGAACGACAATTTCTTTGCCGCGCTCAACTCGGCGGTGTTCAGCGACGGCTCGTTTGCCTACATCCCGCCGGGCGTGCGCTGCCCGATGGAACTTTCGACGTATTTCCGCATCAATGCGGCGAAGACCGGCCAGTTCGAGCGCACGCTCCTGATCGCCGACAAGGGCGCCTATGTCAGCTATCTCGAAGGCTGTACCGCCCCGCAACGCGACGAAAACCAGCTGCACGCCGCAGTCGTCGAGCTGGTCGCGCACGAGGATGCGCAGATCAAATATTCGACCGTACAGAACTGGTATCCGGGCGACGCCGAGGGCAAGGGCGGCATCTACAATTTCGTGACAAAGCGCGGCCACTGCCGCGGCGCGCGGGCGAAGATCTCGTGGACCCAGGTCGAGACCGGCTCGGCAATCACCTGGAAATACCCGAGCTGCATCCTCGAAGGCGACGATTCGGTCGGCGAATTCTATTCGGTGGCGATCACCAACAACCGCCAGCAGGCCGATACCGGCACCAAGATGATCCATATCGGCCGCAACACCTCGTCGACGATCATCTCGAAGGGCATCTCGGCCGGGCGCGGGCAAAACACCTATCGCGGCCTCGTGCGGGTGCAGCCGCGGGCCGAGGGCGCGCGCAACTACACGCAGTGCGACTCGCTCTTGATCGGCGACCGCTGCGGCGCCCATACCGTGCCCTATATCGAGGTGCGCAACCCGTCGGCGCGCATCGAGCACGAGGCGACGACCTCGAAGATTTCGGACGACCAGCTGTTCTATTGCCGCCAGCGCGGGATTTCCGACGAGGATGCGCTCTCGCTGATCGTCAACGGTTTCTGCCGCGACGTGCTGAAGGAACTGCCGATGGAGTTCGCCGTCGAGGCGCAGAAGCTCCTCGCCGTCAGCCTCGAAGGCAGCGTCGGGTGATGCTGCGATGAGTGACGGAACGATCACGCTCGAAGAACGCTTCGACAGATTCGAAAGGCGGTTCGAGGCGTTAGAGCGCCGGTTTGCGGTCCTGGAAGAGCGCATGGAGCAGATGCTGTCGCTGGTCGTGCTGATTTGCTGAGCGCCAAGGAGTACGGGAATAACACCGGTCGATGATGATGCTCGAAATCAATAACCTGCACGCGCGGCTCGCCGATGGCC
>DASYUS010000101.1:0-4871 GCA_036000945.1 Allostellaceae bacterium | reverse complement strand
TGTCGCTGTCCGCCGCGACCCCGGCGCTGCTGCACGCGCGCACGACGGCGCCGGTGATCCTTATCCTGCGCCGCAACGGCGCCGAGGAGGCGCCGTTGATGTTCCCGGCGGGCGCCGAGTTTCATCGCTACCTGGCGCCGGGACCGGTGCAATTGCGGCTGGTTTCACCGCATGACGGGCCGCTCGCCGGCTCGCTTGAACTCGACACGACGCCGGTGACCCCGGCCGGCGAAGGCCTCGGCGAGGCGGTCGCGGTGGCCCCCGGCGGGACGGCGCTGTTCGCCTTCGACGTCGCCCGGGACGCTGCCGTCGGGGTCGGCGTCCGGGCCGATCCGGATCGCGCGGCGGTGCGTCTGCTCGGCGAGGACGGTGCGCCGCTCGGCACCGGGGTGGCGATGCTGCGCCGGCTGCGCCGCGGGCATTACCTGATCGAGGCGCGGATGCCGGCCGACGCCGAGACCGCCCTGGTGCAGCCGGCGGTGGTCGGGATCGCGCCGCGCCCGAGCGGCCCGCCCGCCGAGGTGGTGCGAAAATACCTCGAACTGGTCGGCATGGTGCCGGCGAATGCGCGCTGAGGAGGGGGAGAGGCGGACGATGCGCGTTCGAGTGATCGGCCTCGCCGCGGCGCTCTTCGCAGCCATTGCCGCCCCGCCTCCGGCGACGCCTGCCTCGGCGACGGCTCCCCCCCTCGACCGCCTGCAGCGCGCCGACGGCGTGCAGATCGTCCCGGAGCGGTTTCTGCGCCGCTGGGACCCGGTGACTGTCTTCCTCGACCGCGATGCCGGCCCGGCGGGCGGCGGCCCCGAGGATCAGCCGCAGACCTACGCGACAATCGCACCGGCGCCGGCGGGTGCCTGGCAATGGCTCGGACCGCGTGTGCTGCAGTTTCGCCCGGCCGAGCCGTGGCAGCCGCTGCGCCGCGTCACCGTCACCGCGTTCGGCCGCACGACGGTTCTGGTGCCGCTCTTGCCCTCGCCGGTCGAGACCTCGCCCGCCGACGAGCCCGACGGCATCGTCGATCTCGATGCGGTGCGCCTCACCTTCATCGACCCGGTGGACGAGAAGGCGCTGGCCCGGCTCTTGACGATCGAGTTGCGGCCGCAACCGGGCTTCGCCAGCGGCGAGGCTCAGCAGCTGACGGCGCAGGACTTCGCGATCAAGGTCCTCGAACGCGTCGCCCCGACCGACCGGCAAACCTATGCCGTGACGCTCAACCGGCCGGTGCCGGACGGTTTTGTCGCGATCCTCCGGTTGCGCCTCTCCGACGAGCCCGGCCTCGATGACCCGAGTTATGAACTGCGCCTGCGCAGCGCGACGCCGTTCACCGTCACCGACATCTCGTGCGGCGGGCGCTTCACCCGCGACACGCAGGACGGCGTCTTGCGCTGCACGCCGCCTGAATCCGACGAAGCACGGCCGCGCTCGGCCGGGCCGCGCGAACTCAGGCTGCGCTTCTCGGCCAAGCCCGAGGAACTCGGCATCGTCGAGGCGCGCAACGCGCTGCGCATCACCCCGCCGGTCGATGACCTCGCCGTTGTCAGCGACAAGTACAACGCCTATCGCCTCACCGGGCGCTTTCAGCCCGACACCGTCTACGAGCTGCACGTCGCGCCCGGCGCCCTCAAGGATTCGCGCGGCAGGCTATTGTCGGGCGCCGCGGCGTCAAGCCGCTTCGCCTTTCTCGCCGACCGCCCGGCACTGCGCTGGGACGCGGCGCAGGGGATCGCCGAACGCCTTGGGCCGCAGCTCGTGCCGTTGCGCGGCCGCGGCTATGACCGCGCCGATATCCGCATCTACCGGATCGATCCGACCAGCCGCGATTTCTGGCCGTTCCCGCGCACCGGGCTGGTGACCGAGGACGATGCCCCGCCGCCGCTCGCCGGCAACGAACCGGAAAATTGGCACAGCACCGACGACATCCGCCGTCGGGCGATCGCGGCGCGCATCCGGGCGCTCGGCTCGCCGGCGGTGTCGGAGCTGGTTTCGCTGCCGATCGCGCGCGGCGGGGTCGAGGCGCGGTTCGGCCTCGACCTGAAGCCGCTCTTCGCCAAAATCGCCGGCACCGACCAGCCCGGCGCCTATCTCGTCGGCCTCAGGACGCTCGACGGCAACAAGCGGCGCTGGGTGCGTGTGCAGGTGACCGACCTGACGCTGACCACGGTCGAGGAAGCCGACCGCGTCCGCCTCATGGTCACCTCGCTCGCCAATGTCCAGCCGGTCGCCGGCGCCGAGATCCGTCTCGAAGGCGTGCGCGACCGCGGCTTCGTCACGCTGGCGCGTGGCGTTACCGGCGCCGACGGTGGGTTTATCTGGGCCCCACAGGACATTCCGCGCGTCACGCTGCGCCGGATCGTCGTCACCAAGGGCACCGATACGCTGGTGCTGGAACCCGGCCGGGCCCCGCAGCAATACGAGGCGGAGAACTGGAGCCAGCCGAAGGAACCCTGGCTCGACTGGGTGTTCAATCAGGTCGCCGAGCGGCGCGAACGGCCGCGCATCGTCTGCCATGTCTTCACCGAGCGGCCGATCTACCGGCCGGAAGAGCCGGTGGAGATCAGCGGCTTCGTGCGGCGATATCAGCACGGCGGCCTCGCCTATGCCGGCGGCGCCGGCACGATCGTCATCAACGGCCCCGGCGACCAGGAATGGCGGCTGCCCGTGACGCTCGACGCGATCGGCGGCTTCTACCAGCGCTGGAGCCAGAAGACCGAGGCGACCGGCGATTACTCGCTGCATTTCGAGCCGAAGGACGGCGACAGCTGCGGCGCGATGTCGTTCAAAAAGGAGGCCTACAAGCTGCCGACCTTCGAGGTCTTGTTGAACGCGCCGCATCAGGTGCCGCTCGACGGGCAGTTCTCGGTCGGGCTGGTGGCGCGCTATTTCGCCGGCGGGCTGGTCGCCGACCGGCCGATCAAGTGGCGGGTCACCCAATTCCCCTACGAGTGGTCGCCGCCAGGCCGCGAGGGCTTCCTGTTTTCGAGCGACGCGCGGTTTTCCGGCGAGCAGAATTTCCGTGCCACCCCGGTGCTGGAACGCGACGCGCGCAGCGATGCCGGCGGCTCGGCGCAGATCACCCTCGACCCGACGATCGAGCCGACCGCGCAGCCGCGCCGCTACGTCGTCGAGGCCACCGTCACCGGCGACGACGACGCGCAGATCCGCAGCATCGCGCAAATCGTCGCGGTGCCGCCGTTCGTCCTCGGGATGAAGGTCCCGCGCTACCTGCCGAAGCCGGGCGCGATCGACCCCGACATCGTCGCCGCCGATGCCGACGGCAAGCCGCTCACCGGCGTCGCGATGACCGCGCGGCTCATTCGCCGCAACTGGAATTCGGTGCTGCAGGCGAGCGATTTCAGCCAGGGCTCGGCAAAATACGTGACGCAGGTCATCGACGAGACGGTCGAGGAGCGGCAGCTCGCCAGCACCGCCGATGTCCAAAGCCTGCATTTCGAGGCGAAGGAGGCCGGGGTCTACATCGTCGAGCTGGAAGCCGCCGACCGGATCGGGCGCAAGCAGACCCTGCGCGTCGATTTGTTCATGGCCGGCGATACGCCGGTGACGTGGTCGCGACCGCCGGCGCAGACCGTCGCCGTCTCGACCGACAAGGATGCCTACGCGCCCGGCGAGAACGCGACGCTGCTGATCCAGAGCCCGTTCCAGAATGCGCGCGCTCTCGCCATCGTCGAGGAGCCGGAAGGCCGCTTCCGCTACGACTGGGTCGCAATTACCAACGGCGTCGGCCGCTATACGGTGCCGATCCGCAAACTTCAGATGCCGCGCCTCGCCGTGCATTTCCTGGTGATGCGCGGCCGCCTGCCGGGGTCGCCAGCGGCGCCGACGGCGCCGTTCGACCAGGGTAAGCCGGTGACCGTCGCGGCAACGAAGTGGGTGACGGTGACGCCGGTGCAGCATCGGATCAACGTGTCGCTGGAAAGCCCGCAATCGGCGCGCCCCGGCCAGGAAATCGAGGTCGTCCTGCGCCTCGCCGACGCCGACAAGCACCCGATGGCCGGTACCGCGGTGTTCTGGATGGTCGATCAAGCGGTGCTGTCCTTGGCGAAGGAGCAGCCGCTCGACCCGCTGCCGCAATTCGTCATCAACCGCCCGACCAAGATGGCCGCGCGCGACACGCGCAACATGGCGTTCGGACTGATCCCGCTGCAGGAGGCGCCGGGCGGCGACGCGGCCGCCGACGAGTGGGGCGTCGAGAACATCTCGGTGCGCCGCAACTTCACCCCGGTGCCGATCTATCTGCCGCGCGTCGCCGTCGGGGCCGACGGCGTCGCCCGCATCAAGGTCAAGCTCCCCGACACGCTGACCGTCTACAAATTGCGCGCCAAGGCGGTAAGCGGGCCGGATCGCTTCGGCTTCGGGGTCGGCGAAATGCGGGTCCGCCAGCCGGTGGTGGCGCAGCCGGCATTGCCGCGCTTCCTGCGCTCGGGCGACCAGTTCGACGCGGGCCTGATCGGCCGCATCGTCGAAGGGCCGGACGGCGCCGGCCGCGCCGCGCTGAGCGCCGACAACCTGACGATCGAAGGCGTCAAGGAGCAGAACCTCAGCTGGGCCGACAAGCGGCCGACGCGGGTCGATTTCCGCGTCCGCGTGCCCGAGCCGCAGCCGGGACGTGAGACCGCGCGGTTGCGCTTTCTGGTGCAGCGCAACGCCGACAAGGCGGGCGACGCGGTCGAGATCACGCTGCCGATCCGCCCCGACCGGCCGGCGGTGCGCGAGCACCGGATCGCCGACCTCGCGCCCGGGCAAGCCCTCGACCTGCCGGCGCCTGCCGCGCCGATCCGGCCGCAGTCTTTTGCCGCCGCGGTGACGCTGGCGACCGACCCGGCGCTGGTCCGGCTGATCGGCGGCCTCGATTA
>DASYUS010000100.1:0-2022 GCA_036000945.1 Allostellaceae bacterium | reverse complement strand
GGCGGTGTCGTCCTGATCTACAGCGACGTGACCGAGCGCAAGCGCGCCGAGGCCGAGATCCGCGCGGCGCGCGATGCGGCCGAGCGGGCGCTCGGCGAGTTGAAGCTGGCGCAGGCCAGCCTGATCCAGGCCGAGAAGATGGCCTCGCTCGGCCAGCTGACCGCCGGGATCGCGCACGAGATCAAGAACCCCTTGAACTTCGTCAACAATTTCGCTGGGCTGTCGGTCGAATTGCTCGACGAGCTGAAGGCGGCGGCGGCACCGGCGCTCGATGCGCTCGACGCGGAGGCGCGCGCCGAGATCGACGAGACCGTCGGGATGCTGACCGGCAACCTCGTCAAGATCACCGAGCACGGCCGCCGCGCCGACAATATCGTCAAGAGCATGCTGGAGCATTCGCGCGGCGCCTCGGGCGAGCGCCGCGAGGTCGACCTCAACGCGCTGGTCGAGGAGGCGCTCAACCTCGCCTATCACGGCGCCCGCGCCCAGGACCAGGGCTTCAACATCACGCTGGAGCGCGATTTCGCCGGGGGCATCGCGCCCATCGAGCTGGTGCCGCAGGATGTGACGCGGGTCTTCCTCAACCTCTTCGGCAATGGTTTTTACGCGGCCAACAAGCGCCGCGAGCGGGGGGCCGACCCGAAATTCAAGCCGATCCTCAAAGTGACGACGCGCGACCTCGGTGATGTGGTCGAGATCGCGGTGCGCGACAATGGCACCGGCATTGCGCCCGAGCTGCGCGACAAGCTGTTCCAGCCGTTCTTCACGACCAAGCCGACCGGGGAGGGCACCGGGCTCGGCCTGTCGATCAGCTACGACATCGTGACGCAGCAGCATGGCGGCTCGATCGCGGTCGACAGCCGGGTCGGGGAATTCACCGAATTCACCATCCGCCTGCCGCGCGAGCGGTCGGCCGTCAACCGAGGGACCGCAGAGTGAACCGCCGGGTTCGATCCCAACTGAGAGCCCTCCCCCTCGATGGGGGAGGGAGAGGAATGCCATATGCGATTGCCCGGATCGGCCGCTTGTCAGTGTTGATGTTGGCGGCGGCGCTCCTCTGGCTGCCTGCCGGCGCCGCGCTTGCCGCCGAGGACGACACGGCGATCGCCGAGACCTTGGCGCAGATGCTGCGCGCCGCGCGCACGGTCATCTCCGACAGCCAGGCGCGGATCGACGATCCCACAGTCGGCGACAAGGAATTGAGCGGCGGCGCCGTGCTCGACCTGGCGATCAGGAAATACCAGGCGGCGACCGGGGTCGATCCCAAGTCGATCGAACCGCAGTCGCGGCAGGGCGTCCTCTTGGCGGCGTTGATGGATTCGATCGTCGAGGTGATGGACGACAACCAGTCGCAGATCAACGCCAAGGGGACCGGGTTCAAGGGATTCATTCCGGCGGTTTTCGGCCGGCTCGTCGGCGAGGCGTTCGCCCATCGGGCGAAGGGCGAAGCCGAAATCAAGATCACTGCGCCACCCGATCTCGTGCGCAACCGCAAGGCCCGGCCGGACAAATGGGAGGCCGAGGTGATCGCGACCAAGCTGTTGCAAGCCAGCTGGCCGCGCGGTCAGCCGTTCTCGGCGATGGTCGAGGACGGACGGCCCGCCTTTCGCATCGCGGTGCCGGAATATTACGCGCAATCCTGCCTCGCCTGCCACGGCACGCCGAAGGGCGAAATGGACAAGACCGGCTACCCGAAGGAAGGCGGCAAGGAGGGCGATCTCGGCGCCGTCATCAGCATCACGCTCTATCACTGAGCCGCAGTCGGAAGCCGGACGCCATGCAGCTGACGATCCGGACCCGCCTGATCATCCTGTCGAGCGTCCTCCTGCTCGTGTTGGCCGCGACAACCGGCTACCTGACGCAAACCGTGTCCGACGAGGCCGCCGCGACGGCACGGGCTGCCGCGATGCTGGCGGTCGCCGACGAGGCGAGCAGCGCCCGCATTGCCTTTGGCGAGCTCAGGTATTGGAACACCGACCTGGCGGTGAGCCAGCTGACCCTGGCGGAGCAGAAGGCCGCGGC
>DASYUS010000099.1:0-6942 GCA_036000945.1 Allostellaceae bacterium | reverse complement strand
CACGCCGGAGCAAGGCGCCCGCACCTCGCTGTTCCTCGCCACCACCGAGGATCCCGCGCCGTTCCACGGCGGCTATGTCGTGGGCACCACGCTGCGCCGGCCCGATAGGGTAGCTCTCGACGACGATTTGGCAGAGCAATTGTGGAGCGCCAGCGCCCGGCTGGTTGGCCTGTAATTCACGCCGGTCCGGCGGGGCGGGCGAGGTTGTCCGAATCGGCCTGTTCGTTAGGGCCGATGACCAGCGGCGGAAAGACCGCGCGCGCCTTGATCAACCCGCGCTGGATCACGGTATTCATGATCCCGTCGATCCCATAGGGGATCAACACGCGTCCCTGACCGTACATGCGTACCGGGATCTTGCCCGTCATCGGAAAGCAATGGTCCAACAACAACCGAGCCCCGCGCGGCGATATCATGTACGCGATGATGCCCCAGGCCAGTCTCATGTCGACAAAGCAGTGAGAATTTCGGTCGCTCCAACTGTTGTGTTGTCTCGCCTCATGATCAAAAGCGACGGGCGACGGCTCGAACGCAATATTGCACCAGTCGCTTCCGCCGTAGCCGAAAGAAACGATCGCATCGCGGTTATAGCCTAGGTATAGGATGTCGCACCGCTGCCGCAGTTCGGCAAGGCTTGGGCCGATCCAATCCTTGAGGCTGTCGGGAAGAAACACGTCGTCCTCCAGCACCATAATCGGCCGCTTCTGGGCGACGCAGGTCTCCCACAGCGCCTTGTGCGACATGGCGCTGCCGAGGAAGCCGTCGGAGAAGGCGAGACCCTCCTCGATAAGGTTGTTCCGAACCAGCTCATCCCTGCGCAATTTTTGTCCGTCCACCGCATCGAAGACGGCGATGTCGAACCCCTTGTTCGCGTTCCAGCGAAAGAAGCGCTCGCGGCGGTCCGGGCGGCGGGCGAGTGAAATCACATAGGCCGGGATCGTCTCGCGTCGCCGAGTTTTCCCGGCGGCGGGGGGCGGCGCAGCGTCCTCCGCGCCGATCGCGGCGGGCCGCCGGGCCGCCGCGTCGGTTTCCCCGGCGCGCAGGCGTTGAACCGCGTCGGCAACCCGCGCGAAGACGTCGCCCCAATCGCCGCTGCGGGTTTGTCGGAAGAGCCGGGCCGTCGGATACCACGGCGTGTCCGCGCGGCCCATCATCCAGCGGCACTCGGGCACCTCTTTCAAAGCGATCCACACCGTTCGCCCAAGCGCGCCCGCCAGATGGGCGATCGTGCTGTCGCTGGCGACGATGAGGTCGAGGTGCATCATCACCGCCGCGCTGTCGAGGAAGCCGTCGGGGCCGGCATCGAAATCGTCGCCCAATTCGGCGACCGCCATGCCGGACGGCAAATCGGCCAGCTGCTCGGTTCCGGCATGCTTCTGCAGGCTGATCAGCTTGACGCCAGGGACGCGGGTAAGCGGCGCAAACGCGCTGAGCGGGATCGAGCGTCCGCGGTCGATGTCGCCCCTGGGATTGCCCTGCCAGGCAATGCCGATCCTGAATTCTCCCTTGGGGAGCCGCTTTGCCCAGGCTTCCACCCGGGCGGGCTCCGCCTTGAGATAAGGCACCGCAGCCGGGATCTGCGCCTCGTCAAGGCCGAGGACGAACGGCACGCTCAAGAGCGGCAGGTGGCAGTCGATCTCGGGCAGCCTCTCGCCCTGCCGGACCACCTGCCGCACCCCGTCGAGGGTCTGCATCAGCCCGGCCAGCGGCGGCTGCACCTCGAGGATCACCTCGGCCCCGCGCTCGGCGAGCACCGGCGCGAAGCGGGCGAACTGGACCGTGTCGCCGAGGCCCTGCTCGGCGCAGAGCAGGAGCCGTTTGCCCAGCAGAGCTTCGCCCTGCCATTCCGGCGCGGCGAGGTTGCGCGGCGCCCAGGCCCGGGTTTTTCGGCGCCATTCGTATTCCTGCCAGCCTTCGCCGAAGCAGCCGAGAAGAAAGAGGGTGAGCGCCCGGTTGCAATGGCAATCGGCGTAATCGGGCTGCAGCCGCAGCGCCTTGTCGTAACTCGCCAGCGCTTCGGCCGGCCGTTTCAGCGCGTGCAGCGCGAGCCCCCGGTTCGACAGGGCGTGGGTGTGATCGGGTTGCAGCGCCAGCGCCTTGTCGTAACTCGCCAGCGCTTCCGCATGGCGTTGCATCTCGTGCAGCGCCGTGCCGCGGTTCGACAGCGCCTCGGCGAAATCGGGCCGAATCGCCAGCGCCCGGTCGTAGCTCGCCAGCGCCTCCGCGGGCCGCTTGAGCGCGCGCAGCGCGTTGCCGCGGTTCGACAATGCCGGCGGGTAGTCGGGGCGGATCGCCAGCGCCCGGTCGAAGCTCGCCAACGCGTCGTCGTAGTGCCCCAGCGCGTCCAGCGTGGCGCCCCGGTTGGACAGGGCCTGCGGGTCGTCGGGGCGCACCGCCAAGGCTCGGCCGTAGCTCGCCAGCGCGTCGCCGTGCCTGCCGTGGCGGGCATGGATCACGGCAAGCAGGTGGTGCGCGTCGAAATTGTTCGGCTCGGCCGCGATGACGGCGCGGCACAGGCGCTCGGCTTCGTCGAGTTCGCCGCGCTCGTAGGCGGCGAGCGCCAGCGCCGCCGTCGCAGGGGTGGGCGCCGGATCGGCCGGTGTTGCGGGTGGGGTGTTCATGACCGGTGGCGCAGCCTGCTGTGTCTTCTCTTCGGCAATCGTCGCAACCTCCCCGGCAACCCGCGCCATGACCTCGTCCCAATCGCCGCGGCGGTCTTGTCGGAAGAGGCGCGCCGTCGGATACCAGGGGGTGTCGGCCCGCTCAAGCAGCCAGCGCCAATCCGGCACGTCCTGCAGCACGACCCAGACCTTCCGTCCGAGCGCACCCGCCAGATGAGCGACCGTGTTGTCGCTGGTGACGACGAGGTCGAGATGCATCATCACGGCCGCGCTGTCGAGAAACCCGTCCGGGCCCGCATCGAAATTCTCGCCGAGGCTGTCGACGCGCATGCTCGGCGGCAGGTCGGCCAGCTGCTCGACCCCGTCATGCTTCTGCAGGCTGATCAGGCGCACGCCGGGAATTCGGCCGAGCGGCGCGAACGCGCGCAGCGGGATCGAGCGCCCGCGGTCGATCTGGCGCCTGGGGTTGCCTTGCCAGGCAATGCCGACCCGGAACGGCGCCTCCGGTAGCCGCGTCGCCCAGGCGGCGACCCGCGCCGGATCGGCCTTGAGATAAGGCACATCGCCCGGAATTTGCGTGTCGTCGAGACGGAGGCGAAACGGCACGCTCATCAACGGCAGGTGGCAATCGATCGCCGGCGGCGCCTCGCCTTCGGTCAACACCGCCGCGACGCCGTCGAGCGAGCGCATCAGCCCGGCGAGCGGCGGCGGCACACGCAGCATCACCTCGGCCCCGCGCGTGGCAAGGACCCGCGTGAAGCGAGAGAACTGGATGGTGTCGCCAAGCCCCTGCTCGGCGTAGAGCAAGAGCCGCTTGCCGCGCGGATCGTCGCCCTGCCACTCCGGCGCCGCGAAGTTTTGCGGCACCCACGTCCGGATCTGCCGGCGTCCCTCGTACTCCCGCCAGCCCTCGGCAAAGCGCCCGAGCAGCAGCAGGAGGAGCGCCCGGTTGAACCGGCAGTCGGGAAATTCGGGCTGCAATGCCAGCGCCGCGTCGTAGCTCGCTTCCGCGTCGGCGAACCGCTTCAGCGCGCGCAGCGTGTTGCCGCGGTTGGCCAGCGCCGGCGGGTAATCGGGCCGGATCGCCAGCGCACGGTCGAACCCCGCCAGCGCCTCGTCGAGGCGGCCCAGCCCGTCGAGCGCGACGCTGCGGTTGGACAGCGCCTGCACATCGTCGGGCCGGATCGCCAGCGCCCGGTCATAGCTCGCCAGCGCCTCATGCTCGCCGCCGAGCCGGGTCTGCACGACCGCCAGCAGGTGATGCGCGTCGAAATGCCCGGGATCGGCATCGATTACCGCGCGGCACAAGCGTTCCGTCTCGCTGCGGTCGCCGCGGTCGTAGGCCGCGAAGGCCTGCTGCAGGAGGGCGGCAATATCGCTCATGGTGCCGGGTGCGGCGCGGGGAGGAGGTTCTCGTCTGCTGCCGTTTGCTAACACGGAGCGCTCCCGGCGCGTATCCGCTAAACTGTAGCATCGCCGCCGCTAGGTCCGACAGGGAGGAATTGCCGATGGCCCTTTCCGTGAGAGCGATCGCGCCGGCCGATGTAGCGGAAGCCGGCCGGATCTGCCACGACGCCTTCAGGGCGATCGCCGGACAGCACAATTTTCCGCCCGACTTCCCCGACCGGGCGGTCGCGACCGGCCTCTTGACGCGGCTGAGCAAACATCCCGGCGTCTACGGGGTCGTCGCCGAGCTCGACGGGCAGGTCGTCGTCAGCAACTTTGTCGACGAGCGGTCGCCGATCATCGGGCTCGGACCGATCACGGTCGACCCGGCGGTGCAGAACCGCGGCGTCGGCGCCGCCCTGATGCGGCACATGATCGAGCGGGCCGAACGCAACGGCGCGGCGGGGCTGCGCCTCCTGCAATCGGGCTATCACACCCGCTCGCTCAGCCTTTACACCAAGCTCGGGTTCGCCGTGCGCGAGCCGATCGCCTGTCTGCAAGGCGCACCGGTCGGCCTCGCGATCCCGGGCTGCTCCGTGCGGCCGGCGGCGGCCGCGGATGTCGAAGCGTGCGATCGCCTGTGTCGCGACGTGCACGGTCACGCGCGCGGCGGCGATTTGCGCGACGCGGTGGCCGAGGGAACCGCCTCGGTCGTCGAGCGCGGCGGCAAGATCACCGGCTACACCACGGGGATCGCGTTCTTCGGCCACGCCGTCGGCGAGACCAACGACGATCTGAAGGCGCTGATCGGCGCGGCGCCCGCCTTCGGCGGCCCCGGCTTTCTGCTGCCGAGCCGCAACACCGAGCTCTTCCAATGGTGCCTGGTGCAGGGCCTCAGGATGGTCCAGCCGATGACGCTGATGACGATCGGCCTCTACAACGAGCCGCGCGGCGCCTGGCTGCCGTCGATCCTGTTCTGAGGGCCGAAAGCGGCTCTTGTGCCGTCAGGCGGCCTCCGCCAGCGGAGCTGCGATCGGGTAGCGCAGGCTCTGCCTGCTGGTGTGCACCAGCACCGTAGACCCGGCCTGCAGATGCTGAAACAGCCGCGCCGGCAGAGAAAACTCGCCGTCGGTCCAGGAGAGGCCGCGTTCCGGCGGGTGGCAGCCGCCCTCGACGAACAGCGCGGCGTCATGATCGAGGCAGGTCGTCACGCCCGGCGCGCGGAGGACGATCTGGCGGATCGCGACGCCGAGCCGCCGGTGCTCGTGGCGGCTCTGGCCGGCGAGCGAGGGCACGACGCTGCGCGAGCGGAGGTGCAGCGTGCCGTCGGGCGGGCCGGCGAGGCGAAAGGTGTAGACGCCGTCGGCGATCCTCGCCGGGTCGAGCCGCGCGCCGGCGACGACGAGGTGGAGGTCGGGGTCGTCCGAGGTCTCGGCTGCGGGGCACGCCCCGGCGCGGGCGGCGAGACGCTGCCACAGCCGCGCGACAACCTCCCCGCCGCTCAGCACCGGCGCGCAGGTCGCGCCGGGCGCGGCCGGCGCCGAGCGGGGCCGCGTGTTGTGGAAGAGGGCGCGGTTGCCGGCGTCGTAATAGCTCTCGGCCGCGGCGCCGTCGGCGATCAGCACGTCGTGGTCGTCGAGTTCGATATGGTAGTACTCGACGACGCGCGCCTCTTCGTCCCAGCGGATCGTACGGTGGTTGACCAGCTGCTCGACCGGGATCAGGACGCCCTCCAGATAGAGCGCGTGGCCGTGTGTCAGATAAAGGTCGCGCCGCGGCACGCCGTCGGCGAGCGCCCCGGCGGCGACGACGATCGGCCGCGCCAGCGGGTTCTTCCCGGTGACGAGGTCGCGCCCGAGGCCGATCCAGACAATCGCCTTCGCCGCGCCTGAGAGCGTCATCACCCGGTCGCCGACCGCCAAGGCCTCGACCGGGACCTCGCCATGCTCGGTCAGGATCCGCGTACCGCGGCAGAAACAGACAGCCTCGCTGATCAGCGTGCCGGTGTCGGAATCGGGCGCAAGCTGGAATGTGTAGCCGGTAAAATCCTGACCGGGATCGAGATTGATCGTGAAGGTGCCAGCGTTCTCAACGATCTGCAGCACGTTGCCGGACAGCAGAGTAGCACTACCGGCGGGATCGAAGACGACATTTGTCAAATCGAAGCTGTCATCGGGACTGAACCCGGAAACCGTCCCAGTAAAGGAGGTCTGATCATCGATCGTGACCCGCCATGCTGCCGTGGGATCAATCACAGCGGAGGCGAAACCGACGAAGCTCGTGCCGAGGCCTGTCAATGTTCCTGGGCTACTCCCGGCGGCAAGTTCCAGCACATTGTTGCCGCCTGCACCATCGACCGTGCCAACAAAGACAGCATTTGGGCCCACGATCACTCGATTGTTGCTGCCGGAACGGAACGAAACAGCTGCGCCGTTAGTGGCAATGATGGTTCCGGAGTTTACAATGGTTACCCCGTTGAGGGTATTTGGGTTGAAGCGGCCGGCGCCGATGCCAGCGTTATCGCCTGTAATGAGGCCCGTCTGCTCGTTTATGAAAGTGACGTCACCGCCACCGAGGTTGACACCCAGAACGTCGGGGACTCCATAGAATTGATCACCCGCGGCCGCGATTGTGCTCGAATTGACTACCGTTCCGCCGCCACCGATAAAGACGCCGGCGCCGTAGGCGCCAAGCCCCTGGAAGTTCGCAGCTGTCGTCGAAATCCGTCCGGAGTTGGTAACGATGCCTGCACCCGCGGCGATCCCGAAATAACTACTGCTGATCATACCGCTGTTGCTGACGCTGCCGGAAGTGAGAGTGATGCCGGAGCCGGTGGCCGAGATGGTGCCGATATTGGTGATGCTGCCGGAAGTGAGAGCGATGCCGGGACCGTTGGCCGAAATGGTGCCGATATTGGTGATGCTGCCGGAAGTGA
>DASYUS010000098.1:0-2695 GCA_036000945.1 Allostellaceae bacterium | reverse complement strand
CGCACGGTGCCGGGCGCGGCGATGCGGGCGCGGGCCATCACTTCCGGATCCGCGCCGCCATCGGCGGCCAGCAGATTGATGACGTTTTTCACGCCGGTCGGCCGATCCAGCAGCGTGCTGATCTTGCCGGCGCCGACGCGGCCCTCGAGGCCGGTGCCGTGGCGATATTTGGCGACGATGTTCTGCCGCCCGCTTTCCGGCCGGGAACCGGTCACGCCGTCGCCGAACCGCACCGACAATGTGCCGTCGTCGGCGATCCGCGTCACATAGACCTGGTCGCGCGGCTGAGTGCCATAGAGCGTCGGCACCTCCTTCCACAGGATCCCGTTGACCAGCAGCGACAGCGACGACGAAACACCGCCGGTCGCGGCGCTCGGCACATAGGTGACCGGCTGCTTTTTCAGGGTGAAGCGCTGGAACGCCTGGGCCGCGTCGCCGTCGCCGAGGATTTCGCTGCGCACGGTCTCGCCATGGCTGGCCGGCGCGACATTGCCCAGCAGCACGGCACTGCCGGTCGCCAGCGCCGAGGAGGCAGCGAGGTCGAGCCGCAGGTGCACATGCGCGCGCGGCTCATAGGCCGGTAGTTGCGGCAGGATCAGCACGCGGTCGTCCTCGGTGACCAGCGCATTGAGGCCCAGATCTGTTTCCATCGCGGTGGCCAGATCGACGGCGCCGGCGAATGTGAAATTGATAAGGACATCTTGCGGCGGATCGACGCCGATGGTCGCGCGCAACGTCCCCGCCAGCGCGCCGCCGGTAGCGAGCGGCCCGATCCGCGCGGACACCAGGCCGTCGAGGAAGCGCACGCGTTCGGGATCTAGCCCAAGGATGACGACGGTGCCGGGGTCGTTGGGCGAAGGCCCGACGCTGACCTGATCGCCGGGAACGCCAGGCATGATCGCGAGCGCGTGACCGGACGGATCGGGAATCTCCCCGACGCGCGTCTTGGCGAAAGCGGGCGATCCGGGCAAGGCTGCGCGGATCGCGGTCTGCAAGGAGGTCGCGACGTTGGCGATGGCTCCGCCGCCAATGATCGCCGGATCGAGGCTGATGATCTGCGGCGGCAAGGCGCCGATCGTGACCGTGAGCTCGCGGTGCGAATCGGCGGGGAACGAAATGCTGGCAGGCAAGGTCGCCGATACCAGGACGGTCGCCGGCGTCGCCTGATCGCCACTGAAGCCGATCGCGGCGATCGTCAAGGTGTCGGTCGCGGCCGGCTCGAGCGCAACGCCGGATCCCACCAAGGCTGCCGAAGCGATGGTCGCGGAAATCGGCGCACTGGCCTGCGCATCGGTCAGCAGCACGGCGCGGCCTGGATCGAAATCGGCGAGACTGACCTCGGTGCCGCCCTTGTAGGCGCCCTTCTCGATCGCGCGCCCCACGCTGACCGACGACCAGCCCACCCGCCGCCCGGGCAAATAGACGTCGCGCGCGGCGACGGCATCCGGATAGCTGAACGGCCAGAACCGCAAGGCCGGGCCGAGCAGCTCGAACACCGCGACGTTGCGGATGTCGCCGCCGGCGGGGATCAGGCTGGATAGCAACGTCCCGCTGAGGGAGCTGAGCGTGATGCGCGTGACCGTGCCGCTCAATGCGGGGACGTCCGCGCCGCTTGGCGGCGAAGCATCGCGGCTCGCAAGCTCCTGCGAGACGGCGGTCAGCAGGAAAGGAATAGCGACCGTGGTCCCCGCCACGGTGGCGACCGCCAGCAGCACCGCGCCGGGCTTCAGATTGTCATAGCGCGCATCGAGCGAGAGCTGGTTCGAGGCACTGCCGTCGCCATGCAGCGAGTAATCCGTGCTGGCCAATGTCAGATACGTGGTCGAAAGGTCGCCCGGGGTCGATTGCTGCGCCACCACGATCGACGGCGCCGCATCGAAGCCGAACAGCCGGAACACCCTGCCGAGCCGATAGGCGCGGCGCGCCGGGTCGCCGGCGTCATAAGCGGCGGTGAATGCCGTGCCGGAGATCGGCGCGTTCCAGGACACCCGCAGCAATTCGTCCTGTGCCTGCAATTCCCGCACCGTCAGGACCTCGATCGCGGTGTGGGCATAGAGCATGACGCGCTCGCCCGCCACCAAGGCGGCAACCGCCTTCACGCCCTCTTCATCGGGCGCTGCCAGCGCCCAGCCCTGACCGGCGGCGGTCGGCGAGATGGGAGCCGCCTGCGGAAACAGCCGCAGCTTGTTGAGGCGCGCATCGGCCTCCAGCGCGGCCAGGGTCTCGTAGGTCTGCGCCTTTTCGCCCTCGCCCGGCACGCTTTTCACTCGCGTGCCGATGGGGATGAGAGCGGTTGCCCCGGCATCGAGCGTGAAGGCGAGCAGCGTGGTGGCCGCGGCGCCGGGCGCCAATTCGTAGCCGATCAGGCGCACCAGCCGCAGCACCGAATCGCGCAAGGTCGCGGTCCGCAGGAACGCCTCGTTCGCCGTCCGCTCCTGGTAGAACGTCAGGACGTCGGCCACCGCGGACCACAGCTCGATCGCGGTGATGGTGTAATCCTCGCTGACCCGCGCGCCGAGGCCGGCCAACTCGGCGGTGTGAGACAGTTGATCGGTGATCGCCTTGCGGAAGGTGGTGAAAGTCCCGATCCGATAGGCGATGACGGAGAGGCCGGGCCGGTTTGTGATCTCAGCCGGAATCACGGCAACGGCGGTAGTGCAGCATCCACAATCGACCGCGGTCATGAGCCACCTCC
>DASYUS010000097.1:0-2492 GCA_036000945.1 Allostellaceae bacterium | reverse complement strand
GGGCTTCATGACCGCGGCCTCGCCGGGGCTCGTGCCGGTGTTCCAGAACAACCGCTACTACCCGACCTACGAGGCCTACGTCGAAGCGATCGCCACCGCGATGCAGCCGGAATACGAAGCGATCGTCAACGCCGGGTTTGTCCTGCAGCTCGACTGCCCGGACCTGGCGATGGCGCACCACACCTCGTTCCAGGAGCTGAGCGAGGCCGACTTTCTGAAGCGCGCCGCCTTTCACGTGGAAACGCTCAACTACGCCTTGCGCAACGTGCCGGCCGAAATGTCCCGCATCCACATCTGCTGGGGCAATTACGAGGGGCCGCACGACCATGACATCGACTTCGCCAAGGTCGCGCCGATCCTCATCAAGGCGAAGCCGCAGGCGCTCGTCGTCGAGGCCGCCAACCCGCGCCATGCGCACGAATGGGCGGTATGGCGCGACCTCAAGCTGCCCGACGACAAGATCCTGGTAGCCGGCGTCCTCGACACCTCGACCAATTACGTCGAGCATCCCGAATTGGTCGCCGAGCGGCTCTGTCGCTTCGCCGATGTCGTCGGCCGCGAGCGGGTAATGGCCGGTTCGGATTGCGGCTTCGGCACCTTCGCCGGCTACGGCAAGCTCGACCCCGACATCTCGTTCAAAAAGCTGCACGCCATGGCCGAGGGCGCCGCAATCGCCTCGAAACGGCTGTGGGGCCGGGCGTAGCGGGTGGAGGCACCGCTTGCCGGCCATCTCGCGTGGACCGACAAGGTCATCGAATGACGACGCGGGGCAGGCACCCGCCAGAGTCCTTCCCCCCGCGGTGGATAACCGGGTAATCTGCCGGGGAAGCGTTTTCAGCAACCCGGGCCTGACAGCACGTCGCCCATCTCAAGGAGGAAACATTGGCTGAAATCAGAGGCGCAGACTTGCTGGCGAAAAGCCTGAAGGAGCAAGGCGTACAATACATGTTCGGCGTCGTCGGGTTCCCGGTCGGGCCGATCGCCGAGGCGGCCCAGAAGGTCGGCCTGCCCTATATCGGCATGCGCAACGAGCAGGCGGCCTCCTATGCCGCGGGCGCCGTCGGCTATCTGACCGGACGGCCCGGCTCGTGCATCGTCGTCACCGGCCCCGGCGTCATCCACGGCCTCGCCGGCCTCGCCAACGCCCAGCAGAATTGCTGGCCGATGATCCTCATCGGCGGCGCGTCGGAGACCTATAGGAACGGCATGGGCGCCTTCCAGGAGGAGCGCCAGGTGCTGGCGGCAACCCCGGTTTCGAAATGGGCGCATGCGATCGAGCACGTCAACCGCATCCCGTTCTATGTCGAGATGGCGGTGCGTCAGTCGATCTACGGCCGCCCCGGCGCGACCTATCTCGATTTCCCCGACGACATGATCACCGGCACGTGCGACCTGGAGCGCGTGGTTGAGGTGCATAAATGCCCCGACCCGCCGCGCCAGATGGCGATGCCGCAGGACATCGAGCATGCGCTCGACGTGCTGCAATCGGCGCAGCGTCCGTTGGCGCTGATCGGTCAGGGCATGGCGAGCTCGGGCGCCGAGGAGGAGGTGCGCGCCTTTATCGAGCGCACCCAGATCCCGTTCGTCCGCACGCCGAAGGGCAAGGGCGTGATGCCGGACGACCACCCGCTGTCGGCCGGCGCCGCGCGCAGCCTCGCGCTGTCGCAAGCCGACGTCGTTTTCCTGATGGGCGCCCGCTTCAACTGGATCCTGCATTTCGGTCTGCCGCCGCGCTATGCGAAGGACGTGCGGGTGGTCCAGCTCGACATCGAGCCGGAGGCGATGCACCAGAACAAGCCGGCCGAGGCGGCGCTGGTCGGTGACGGCAAGGCGATCGTTGCGCAGCTCAACGCCGCCCTCAAAGGCCGCCAGTGGTTCCACCCCGAGGGGTCGCCCTGGCGCCAGGCGATCGCCAAAAAGGCGGCCGAGAATGCGGCGATGATCGCGCCGCAGATTGCCGACGACTCGGCGCCGGGCGGCTATTACCGCCTCTTCCGCGACATCCGCGAGTGGCTGCCGAAGAACGTCGTGCTGTGCAGCGAGGGCGCCACGACGATGGATATCGGCGGGACCCAGATGCCGCTCGACAACCCGCGCTCCTACCTCAACGCCGGCAGCTACGGCACGATGGGCGTCGGGCTCGGGCTCGTCGTCGCCGCCTGCGTCGTCCACCCCGACCGCCCGGTCGTCCACGTCTCGGGCGACTCGGCGATCGGCTTCTCCGGCATGGAGATGGAGACGCTGTGCCGCTACAACATGCCGGCCAAGATCGTCGTCCTTAACAACGGCGGCATCGGCCCCGGCATGCCGGAGATCCCCTCCAACCCGATGCTCAACATGCGGCCCAACACGCTGATCTACGGCGCCCGCTACGACAAGATGATGCAGGCGTTCGGCGGCTACGGCGCCTATGTCGAGGACCCGAGGGACGCCCGCGGCGCGTTGGACGAGCTGATGAACTTCCCCGGCCCCGGCCTCGTCAACATCAAGCT
>DASYUS010000096.1:0-6094 GCA_036000945.1 Allostellaceae bacterium | reverse complement strand
CAATTACGAGGGCCTGTTCCGCGACGAGAGGGGGCTGCGCTACCTGGTCACCGAATTCGTCGAGGGCCCGACGCTGTCGGCGGTCCTCGCGCGGCGCCGGCGCGCACCGGACGAGGTGCTGCAGCTGCGCGACCGCCTCGCCGAAGGCCTTGCTGCGGTACATACCGGCGGCATCATCCATCGCGACCTCTGCCCCGACAACATCGTCCTGCCCGGCGGGGAGGTCGGCCGCGCCAAGCTGACCGAATTCGGGTTCGCCACGACCGGAGAGGGCCGCGACTCGACGCTGGTCGGGGTCAATCTTGCGGCACGGCATGCCTATGCCTCGCCCGAAGCGCTCGGCCTTTACGGCGGCCGCATTGACTCGCGGTCGGACATCTACAGCCTCGGCCTGGTGCTGGCCGCCGCCGCGCTCGGATTCGGCCGCACGCTCGACATGGGCACGAGCCCCGGCACGGTGATCGCCGCGCGCCAGAAGCCGCCCGATCTCGCCGCGCTGCCATCGTCGCTGCGCCCGGTCATCGCGCCGATGCTGGCGCCGCGGCCGGAAGACCGGCCGGGCTCGGTGCGCGCCCTGATCGACGGCGCCGCGGCGGCGCGCAGTACGGCGGCGGCGATGCCGCGCCGCGCCGGATCGGGACGCGGCTGGATGATTGCCGCGGCCGGCACTGCCGCCGCGTTCCTCGTTGTCGGCACCGTGACCCTGGCGCTGCTGGGGATCAACCCGATTGCACGGCTGACCGGCGACGAGGTGCTCTCGCGCCTGGCAGGCGCAACCGAAGGGTATGTCTGTGCCGCGGTGAGCTACAAGCTGATGCCCGACCGCTCGGTCCGCCTCGCCGGCCATGTCTCGACGCGCGGCGATCTCGAGCGGCTGCGGCGCGAGACCGCCGCCATTCCAGGCATCACGTCGCTCGACTTCGCCGTCGCCGTGATGCCGCCGCCGCATTGCGACGCGGTTGCCATGCTGACCCCGCTCGCCGCCGCGCCCGACGGTGCGACGCTCGCCTTTGCCGCGCAAGCCGACGCGACCTATGTCGGCGCCCGCCCGGCGCTCGAGGTGCATGCGCCCGGCTTCGACAGCTACCTCTACGTCGATTACTTCGACAGCGGTAGCGGCCAGGTGCTGCACCTGTTTCCCAACGAGCGCGACCGGTTCAACCTGCGGCCGTGGCGCAACCGCTTCGTCTTGTTCAAATCGGGCTTGTGGACGGTGTGCGGCAATATCGGCCGGCAGCTGATCACGATGGTCGCGGTCGCCAAGCCGTTGTTCCCCTCGCCGCGCCCCGATGTCGAGGACGGGCATGATTACCTCGCCAGCCTGGGCGAGGCGCTGAAGGCGATGCCGCAGGCAAAACGCGCGGCGGCCCTGCTGTTTTTTGACCTGGGTGACGCCCCGCCCTGGATCAACCGGGAGCTGGCATGTCCCTCTGGATGACCGGTAGAGCGAAGGGACACCGCGCGCGAGGCTGGCGGACCGCGGTCGCTGCGGCCGTCACGTTTCTCCTCGTCCAGGGCGCCGCGTCATCGCTCCGCGCCGACGCGGCGGCGGGCAGCGCCGCCTTCGAAAAAGGCGATTACGTGCGGGCCCAGGCAGAATGGAGGAGCGCGGCCGAGCGCGGCGATCCCGACGCCGAATTCGGTCTCGGCATGCTCTACGAGCGCGGCGACGGCGATCTGAAGCAGGACTACAAGACTGCCGTCAAATGGTACGAGAAGGCCGCCGCGCACGGCAATATCGGCGCGCAATACCGCCTCGCGCTGGATTTGGCGGCGGGCAGCGACGATCTCCCGGCCGATCGCGTCGAAGCCTATAAATGGATCCTCTTGGCCGCCGAAAAGGGCCTCGCCACCGACGTCAAGGCCCAACTCGCCCAGGTGCTCACCCGCGGCCAGCTGGCCGAAGCGGAAAAGCGCGCGGCGGCCTGGAAAAAAGACCATGCCGAGCCGCCCCCCAGCGCGGCCCCGGCAGCCACGGGCGGCCCTGCGCCGGCGACCGCGCCGGCGCGCGCGCCCGGAACGACGCCGACGGCGGCCGGCAAACCCGGCGGCTGTCCCGGCTGGCCATTTCCGACGCTGCCGTGCACCGAACAGTTCCCGGCGCTGCCGGGCCTGCCGGGACAATCGCGTCCGGGCCAACAACCTACCAACCGCCCGCCGCCGGACCCACGCTAGGCGTGAGTGGTACACCTCCGTGAGTGAGAATGTCGTCTGACGCAGGTGTGCCAGTTTACCTGCGCAGCCATTGAAAGCCGGTTCAGAGGAGATTAGCTGTACTCGGAGTTGCAGTCCGATCGTGACGACGAACTTCTCCGTCATTCCCGCGAAAGCGGGAATCCAGGGTAACGTGCCGCGCTGCTGCCCCTGAACTCCCGTTTACGCGGGGGTGACGACCAAAGTGGCCGGGATTCTGATCGGACATCGCCCTAGCCGACCCGTGTGGATTGATACCCCGTAAGAGTGCCCGTCCATGATCGACCGTCGTGGAGTTTTGAGAGGTGTGACAGGAGCGACGGTTGCCTTGACTGCACCTCACGCCTGGGCTGACGAAAATTTACTTCCACGTCGCTGGGTCAAAATTGTCTTTGTGCATACCGGGGAGCGTTTCAACAAACCTTATTATTGGGACAGTCACTACATCATGACAGCAGTTGAGGACTTCTCGTGGACTTGTCGAGATTTTCGCGCCGGTAAATGGAAAATTCTAAATCCATGGTTATTGGATTTAGTTTTTATTTTACATTGGATATATAATAAAGATGAAATAAAAATACTCAGCGGTTACAGAACCGCTGAAACCAATGCACAACTCGAAGGAGCAGCATTACAATCGCAACACACTCTCGCCAATGCTCTTGATATCCATATCCCTGATGTAGATCATGATGCGCTTGCGCGGGATTTTAAGGAGCGGATCCGTGGTGGCGTCGGAATGTATCCCAACCGCCACTTCACACATATGGATTTCGGGCCGCTGCGCAGCTGGGTCGGCTGAAGCGCGCGAGCGCGCCGGCGTTATTAACGAATTGCCAAACGCGTGGCTGCTACGAGACGCGGGGGCATAGCCCTGGCGAAGTGAGGGCGGCGGGCTACCCCATCGTGACGTTGCGCCGCGCCAAGATTCCGCCCTATTGTTGACCGGATAGGTCGCGATCCGGCGGCCGCCGGCTTTTTGGGCGCGGACCCGGCGGCGGCGCAGAGCTGAGCATGTGGATGGTTTGGCGGCATATCGGCGAACCTTGGGCGACTGTCGCCGCGCCCATGCGGCCCACCCGCCCGCCCGGGATGGCGCCACAGCACCTTGATTTTATGCAACCGGTACGGGGGAGCGCGCGGTGAGCGCGCGAACGGTCGGATCCTACGAACTTGAAGGCCTGCTCGGCGAGGGCGGGATCGGGCAGGTTTATGCCGCGCAAGACCGGGTTCTCGGGCGCCACGTGGCGATCAAGACGCTGCGTCCGGAGCTGAGCCGCGACCGCAGTTTCGTCGACCGCTTCTATAACGAGGCGAAGAGCCTCGCCAACCTCAACCACACCAACATCACCACGCTTTACGCCCTGCATGCCGAGGGCGACGAAGCCTTCATGGTCATGGAGCTGGTCGAGGGCCAGACGCTCGAGGCCATCCTCGCCCGCGTCGGCCGGCTGACGCTGCGCGACAGCCTGGCGATCATGGCCCAGGCGATCCCCGGCATCCGCTACGCCCATCGCCGCGGCGTCATCCACCGCGACATCAAGCCGGCCAACCTGATGCTGACCGACGAGGGCGTCGTCAAGATCATGGATTTCGGCATCGCCCGCGTCCGCGGTTCGCAGCATTTGACGCAGGTCGGCGAATTCGTCGGCACGTTCGTCTACGCCTCGCCCGAGCAGATCCGGGGCGAGGAGGTCGATGAACGCAGCGATCTCTACAGCCTGGCGATCGTCTTCTACCGGATGCTGGCCGGCAAGGCGCCGTTCACCTCGGACAACGAATACGCGCTGATGACGGCACATTTGCAGACGCCGCCGCCACCGCTCGTCGGCCAGCTGCCGGATCTCGACGAGGTGACCGAAAAGGCATTGATGCGCGCCCTCGCCAAGCGGCCGGAAGACCGGTTTGCCTCTGTCGAGGAATTCGGCCGGGCGATCGGGGCGCGGGCGCTGCGCGATGACAGCGTCGACATCCTGCAGCAGCTCTACGCCCGGGTGTTCGACGGCGGAGACGATCCTGAGAAGACGCGGATCGTCACCGCCCGGCGTTACGAGTCGACCGCGGAGCCAACCCTGCCGTCGAACCGCGGCGATTGGCGGCTGCCCGACTCGGCCGCACTGGCGGACTTCGCCAGCTCCAGGCCGGCCGACGCGGAGCCCTGGTCGAACGGCGCGGATCGGCAGCCGGTCGCACCGCAGCGTGTGACGGCCCTGCAACCGCCGACGCCGGTGGCGGGCCGCCAGGCGGGGCGACGGGCCTGGCTGATCGGCGCCGGGGCATTGGCGCTGCCACTGCTGCTCGGCGCCTTCTATTATCTCGTCACCCCGAGCGCGGTGACGCCCACTCGCGTTGCTTCGGTGCCGCCGCTGGCGCCGGCCACCGAGCGTCCCACCGCGCCATCGACGACACCGGTTGAGGCCAAGCGCCCGCCGCCGGTTGAACCCGTGAAGTCCGAAATTCGACCGCCGTCGCTGCCGCCGCCGGTCGAACCGGCAACGCGCGAGGCGCAAGCGCCGACCGCCCCGCCGCCGGCGGTCGAGGTCGCGAAAAAAGAGGTGCCGGCGCAGCCTCCGTCGGTCGAGACCGCGAGGAGCGAGACGCCGCCGCCGCCACCGCCGCCGGCCGTCGAGGCTACCAGGCGCGAGGTGCAAGCCCCACCCGCGCCGCCGCCGGTTGTCGAGCCGACCAAGGTGCAGACCCCGCCGACGGCCATCGAGCCCGCCAAGGCGCAGACACCGCCGCCGGCCATCGAGCCCGCGAAGGTGCAGACCCCGCCGCCGGCCGTCGAGCCGGCCAGGGTGCAGACCCCGCCGCCGGCCGTCGAGCCCGCGAAGGTGCAGACCCCGCCGCCGGTCGTCGAGCCGGCCAAGGCGCAGACCCCGCCGCCAGTCGTGGAGCCTGAGAAGAGCGAGCCACAGCCGCCGCCTACAGCACCCGAACGGCCCGCCGCCGACGCCCAGGTCGCGACCGCCGAGCCGCCAAAACCGCCCGAGCGGCCATCCGACCTCGGTCCGGCAGCGCCGCCGAAACCCGAGGGCGAGCCCGACCTGCAGGGCCGGGTAACCGGCATCAAGGGGCTCAACGAAATCGAGTTGGACAAGACCAACTGGATCAAGATTTACGGGATCGTCGACCGGACCCCCCAGGCGGCGCGCCACACCGAGGCGCTGGTGCGTTATCTGAAGCCGTCGCGCAACCACGTGGTCTGCTACAAGAAGCCATCCGACACCTATCGGTGCTATTCCGACGGCCAGGACATTGCTCGGTTGGCGCTGCTCGACCGTCTGGTGCAGCTGGCGCCGAACGCACCGGCCGAATACCGCTCGCTGTTGACACAACGGCGCTAGGTCGAGGCGCTATCGGCCGGTTAGAATCGCACATTTATTGTTAACGCTAGGGAGGGAGGATCAGGCGATGATTACCAAGGTTATCTTGGTTTCGGTTGTCGCGCTGGCGGTAGGCGGCGCCCTTGGCGACGGCGCTTACGGGCAGTACCCGCAGTATCAGCCGCAATACGCTCCGGTTCAGCCGCAATACGCTCCGGCGCAGCAATACGCGCCGGCGCAACCGCAATACGCCCAGCCGCAATATGCGCCGGCGCAGGCCGCCTATCCGCAGATGCCCGACTATTGCTCGCAGAACAACGCTGCCGCCGGGGCCGCCACCGGCGCCGTGATCGGCGGGTTGATCGGCGGGCTGGCCGGCGGCGGTCGGGGCGCCCTGATCGGGGCGGGATCCGGCATGCTGTTCGGCGGCTTGAGCGGCGCCCAGGCGGACGCGCAATGCCAGCAGATCGCAACGCAAATCGCCTTCCAGCAGGCGGCGGCGCAGCAGGCGGCGATCGAGCAGCAGGTCGCCCAACAGGCGGCTCGGAAAGCCGGCGCGCTGACATTGCCGGCGT
>DASYUS010000095.1:0-5330 GCA_036000945.1 Allostellaceae bacterium | reverse complement strand
CGGGTCTTTCTCGGCGGCCCGGTCCAGCCGCAATACGGGTTTGTGATCCACAGCAGCGAGTACCGCCGCCCCGACACACTGAAGGTCGACGACCGGCTGGCGATGACCGCAAGCAAGGAGGTGCTGCGCGACATCGGCCAGCACCGCGGCCCGGCGAAATACCTCTTCGCGCTCGGCTATGCCGGGTGGGGCGCCGGCCAGCTTGAAGGCGAGATCGCGCGCCGCGACTGGTTCACCGTGCCGGCGGACCCCGAACTCGTGTTCGACACCGACCGCGGCGCGGTCTGGGAGAAGGCCGCCGCCCGCCGCACCCGGGAGTTGTGACGGCTTGACCCTGCTACAGTGATTTCAGCATTGCGTCGGCGCCGGAGACCTCGACCTGGCCCGGCTGCGGCTCGACGTTGAGGGATTTGACGGTGCCGTTGTCGACCAGCATCGAGTAGCGCTGCGAGCGCACGCCGAGGCCGCGGGCGCGCATGTCCAATTCAAGACCGAGCGCGCGGGCGAACTCGCCGCTGCCGTCCGCCAGCATCATCACCTTGTCGCCGACGTTCTGTGCCTTGCCCCAGGCGTTCATGACAAAGGGGTCGTTGACCGCGACGCAGGCGACCGTGTCGATCCCCTTAGCCTTGAGGTCGGCGGCCTTGTCGACATATCCCGGCAGGTGGCGCTGCGAGCAGGCCGGGGTGAAGGCGCCGGGCACCGCGAACAGCGCCACCTTCTTGCCGGCGAACAGCTCGTCGGTGGTGATTTCCTTGGGGCCCTCGGGGCTGGGATACCTGAGCGTCGCCGAGGGGATCTTGTCGCCGACCTTGATCGTCATGGCATCGTCCTCCGAAACGGGTTCGCCGCGCGAGCCGCACCGGCGCGGCCGGCGGCACGGGGCGCCACCGATAGCATAGCGGGGCGCCGGCCGTAAACGGCGGGGCACGACGCGAGCAGGCAGCGCGCCCTCCGGTTCGTCGCAATTTGCCGCTTCTTTTCTCGCCGCGAGGCCGCTTGGGGCTTATCCTGTGGCGACGCGCAACCGAGTTTCGGAGGCGGCGATGACATCGTTAACCGGCCAGCTTCTCGTGGCGATGCCGCAAATGACCGACCCGCGTTTCGAGCGATCGGTGGTCTATGTCTGCGCCCACAGCGAGGCGGAAGGTGCCATGGGCCTCGTCATCAACAAGCTGCTCGCGTCGTTGACCATGGACGAGCTCTTGACCCACCTCAAGCTCGAGCCGAGCGGGGTCGGCCGCGGCCACCCCGTGCATTTCGGCGGGCCGGTCGAACCCGGGCGCGGCTTTGTCCTGCACTCGGCCGATTACCGCGAGGAGGCGACGCTGGTGGTCGGCGACGAGTTCGCGATCACCGCGACGCTCGACATCCTGCGCGCGATCGGCAAGGGCGAGGGGCCGCGCCGCAGCTTGTTGGCATTGGGCTATGCCGGCTGGGCGCCGGGCCAGCTCGATGCCGAGATGCAGGCCAATGGCTGGCTCTCGGTCGCCGCCGATTCCGACCTCGTCTTCGACAGCGACTTCGACGCCAAATGGCAGCGCGCCCTCAAGAAGCTCGGCATTGACCTGACGATGCTGTCGACCGACGCGGGGCATGCCTGACCCGTAGGGCGGATGAGCGAAGCGTAACTCGCCGATACTCACGCCGAAGTGGCGGGTTGCGCTACGCTGACCCGCCCTACCATCCTGCGGCCTACCGGCGGTCGTCGCGCAGGATCGCGAACAAGAGGTGGTCCTGCCACTTGCCGTCGATCAGGAGATAGTTACGGGCGTAGCCTTCCTCTTGGAACCCGGTGCGCAGCAAGACAGCGCGGCTCGGTTCGTTGGTCGGCAGGCACGCGGCCTCGATGCGGTGCAGGCGCAGCCGCTCGAAGGCGAAATCGAGGACGAGCGGCAGGGCGGCAGTCATGTAGCCCTGGCGCGCGTACGGTTCGCCGATCCAATAGCCGAGGCTCGCGGTCTCGGCGACGCCGCGGCGTACGTTCGACAGGCCGATGCCACCGACGAGGCTCTCGTCGTCGGCGAAGATGAAGAAATTATAGCCCTGGTCGGTGCGCCAATCGTCGGCATAGCGCGCCAGGCGGGCGCGGAAGCTGGCGCGGCCGAGCGCATCAGGCGGCCAGCTCGGTTCCCACGGCGTCAGGAAGTCGCGCGAACGGGCGCGCAGCGTTGCCCACTCATCGTAATCGCCGCGCTCGGGCATGCGCAGAAAGACGCGCTCGCCGATGAGCCGAAACGGCTCCGGCCGGGCGAGAAACAGTCGAGGAAAATGCTTGCGTTGTGCGGCCATGACTCCCCCCGGCCTCCCCCTTATGCGGCGAGCCGGGCGCGCAGGCGCCCGAATTCCTCGAGCTGACCGACGGGGCCCAGCGCCGCCAGGGTCGGCGGCGCGGTGCGCCAGCTTGCGACGACCCGGCCGATCGCGGCGTCATCGACCGCCTCGATGCGGCGGACGATGTCGGCGGCGTCAAACGGCGTGCCGTGGATCAGCATATGCTGCGCCATCTGCTCGCAGCGCGCCCCGGTGCTCTCCAGCGACATCAGGAGCCCCGCCTTCATCTGCGTCTTGGCGCGGGCGAGCTCGACTTCGGTCAGCCCGTCGGCCAGCCGCATCGTCTCGTTGCACAGCACCGGCACGAGCTCGGTCGCATCGTCCTCGCCGGTCCCGGCATAGATGCCGAACAGCCCGCCGTCGCGATAGGAATGGGCGAAGGAGTGGATCGTGTAGACGAGGCCGCGCTTCTCGCGCACCTCCTGAAACAGCCGGGACGACATGCCGCCGCCGAACGCGGTCGACAGCACCGCGGCGGCGTAATAGTCGGGGTCGCCGAGGGTCAGCCCCGGAAAGCCGAGCACCAGATGCAGCTGCTCGAGCTCGCGGTCCTCGCGATGCTCGCCGCCGATGTAGCGCGCCGGCTCGGTAGGAAGGGCCTCGCCATTGGCGCCGATGGCCGGCATCGCCGACAACAGCGTGTCCGCGAGATCAACGATCCGCTCGTGGCTGAGGTTGCCCGAGGCCGACAGCACCATGCGCGCCGCGCCGTAATGGTCGCGCAGATAGCCCATGACCGAGTCGCGCTTCAGCCGGCGGATGATTTCGGGGCGCCCGAGCGTCGGGCGGCCCATCGCCTGGTCGGGAAAGGCGCGCTCCTGGAAATGGTCGAAGATGATGTCGTCGGGCGTGTCGTTGGCCTGGCCGATCTCCTGCAGGATGACGGTGCGCTCGCGCTCGAACTCGGCCGGGTCGAAGCTCGAATGCAAGAGGATGTCGGCGAGGATGTCGAGCGCCAGCGGCACATCCTCCTTCAGCACCTTGGCGTAATAGGCCGTGCTCTCGCGCGAGGTGTAGGCGTTGAGGTGACCGCCGACCGCCTCGATCTCTTCGGCGATGGCGCGGGCATTGCGCCGCTCGGTGCCCTTGAACGCCATGTGCTCAAGGAAGTGCGCGGCGCCGTTGATCTCGGGCGCCTCGTGCCGGGTTCCGACATCGACCCAGAGGCCGAGCGACACCGTATCGACCGTGTCGACCCGGTCGGTGACGATGCGGAGGCCGTTCGCGAGCGTCGCTTGCTCTGTCGTCATGCCGCCCCCAAATTGGGTTGAGTACGCCGGGCATGGGCACGCACAAAGCGCGCCACCGCGCCGACATCGTTGGGCAGAGTGGTCATTCGCTCGCGCCGCTCCATGATGGCGGCAAGCGTCGGCGGGGCCGCCGGGCGAATGCCGGTGGCGCGCTCGACCGCGTCGGGGAATTTCGCCGGATGGGCGGTGGCGAGCGCCACGATCGGGGTGGCGCCGCCGTCATTCGCCGCGAGTTCGGCGCGCGCCGCGGCGACGCCGATCGCCGTATGCGGATCAATCAGCCGGGCCGAACCGCGGTAGGTATCGGCGATGGCGTCGAGCGTCGCCGCGTCGTCGACTCGGTGGCCGGTGAAGAGGCCGCGCGCGCGGCGCCACGACTGCTCGTCCGCCGGCAGCGCGCCGGTTCGCCGAAACGCCTGCAGGTCGGCACCGACCGCAGCGCCGTTGCGGCCCTTCAGCTCGAACAACAGGCGCTCGAAATTGCTCGCCACCTGGATATCCATGCTCGGGCTGAGGCTCGGCACGACCGGCGCGATGGTCATCGCGCCGCTCGCCAGATAGCGCGCCAGGATATCGTTGGCATTGGTGCCGATGACCAGACGCTCGATCGGCAGGCCGAGCGCGCGGGCGAGGTGCCCGGCGTAGACGTTGCCGAAATTGCCGGTGGGCACGCTGAACGAGACCGACCTCCCAGGCAAGCCATGCGCCGCCCCGAGCGCTAGCGCCGCCGCGACGTAGTAGACGATCTGCGCCGCGACCCGGGCGAAATTGATCGAATTGACCGCCGAGAGGTTGAGGTCGCGGCGCAACCCCTCGTCGGCGAAGAGTGCTTTGACGATGTCCTGGCAGTCGTCGAAATTTCCCTCGATCGCCAGCGCGTACGCGTTCGGCGCATCGACCGTCGTCATCTGCCGCCGCTGCACCTCGGAGATGCGGCCCTCCGGGTAGAGGAAGAAGATGTCGAGCGCGGCCCGATCGCGGCAGGCGGCGAGCGCCGCCGAGCCGGTATCGCCGGAGGTGGCACCGACGATCGTCACCTGCTCGCCGCGCCGCGCCAGCGCCGCGTCGAACAGGAGGCCGACGAGCTGCAACGCCAGATCCTTGAACGCCAGCGTCGGGCCGTGGAACAGCTCCAACAGCCAAAGCCGCTCGTCGAGCTGGACCAGCGGCGCAACCGCCGCATGGCCGAACCTGCCGTAGGCGGCCGCGCACAGCCGGCGCAATTCGGGGAGCTCGAACGAGTCGCCGGCGAACAGGGCGACGATCCGGGCGGCCAGCTCGGCATAGGGCAGCCCCGCCAAGCCGGAGAGCGCCGTCGCGTCGAGCCGCGGCAGTGCGTCTGGGACAAACAGTCCGCCATCCTCGGCGAGGCCGGCCAACAGGACGTCCTCGAAGGCATGAGTGGCCGGGGCCGGCCCGGCATCGCGGGTACTGAGATAACGCACGGAGGGACCCTATAACCGCCGCTGTCGCACCGCAACCGGCTGGCCGGAATTTGAGCGGCAAACCCCGTCCCAACCCTCCCCCGCAAGCGGGGTTATCGCATTTGGCGCCGCTCCTTAACCGTCGTTCCCGCGAAAGTGGGAATCCAGGGGAACCAATAGGGCGCTTGTCCATGGACCCCCGCTTTCGCGGGGGCGACGGAAGAAACGCGGGCTGACCACTCCCCACATGCGATAGCCCTCCCCCACAAGCGGTGGGTTAGGGTGGGGGCAATTGGCGGAGACGCGCGCGGCTACCGCTCAA
>DASYUS010000094.1:0-3117 GCA_036000945.1 Allostellaceae bacterium | reverse complement strand
GTGGCGCGCCTGCAGAAAGCGCTCCCATTCGTCGGCGGTGCGCGTCTTGAAGATCGCAGTCAGCACTTCGGCTTCGCGCTCGCGGTCGTCCTCGCGCGCCTCGTTGTCGTCCTTCGCCATGTCCGGGCGCTCGACGGCGCGCCATAGCCGGCGCTGCTGGTGCAGATTGCCGGCGGCGATCATCAGCAGGCCGTCGGCAGTCTCGTAGGCGCCGTTGGTCGCAAAGGGCTGCGTGTTGCCCCGCGGCTTCGGCTCGTGACCGTTCCACGAATAGCCGGTCATATGCGAGCTCAGCAGCACCAGCGCGACATCGAGCATCGCCAGGTCGATTCGCTGACCCTTCCCGGTGCGCTCGCGCTGAAACAGGGCGCTCGCCAATGCAAAGGCGGCCATCGTGCCGGTCGCGTAATCGACCGCTGGGGCGCCGAACTTGATCGGGTTGACCTCCGCCGTGCCGGTCATCGCCATCAGCCCCGAGGTGGCCTGGATCACCTGGTCGTAGGCGGTCTGCCCGCCGCGCGGGCCGTCCTGGCCGAACGCCGAGATCGAGCAGTAGACGAGGCGCGGGTTTATCTTTTCCATCGCCGCATAGCCGAGCCCCAACGCCTCGAAGGCGCCCGGCCGATAGTTCTCGACCAGCACATCGGCGCCGGCGACCAGCCGCCGCAGCACCTCGCGGCCCTGTTCCTGCTTCAAATCGAGAGTGATCGCGCGCTTGTTCGAGCTCTGCGTCAGGAACGAGGTGCCCATGAGGCGGCGGTTGAGCGCGCGGTCGGTGCCGCCGACGCGGCTCTGGTCCGGGTCGTCGGGGTGCTCGACCTTGATCACGTCGGCGCCGAGGACGGCGAGCTGATAGGCGGCAAACGGCCCGGCCAGCACGTGGGTGATGTCGATGATGCGGATCCCCTCGAAGGGTCGGGTCATGGCAGGCTCCCTGGGCTGAGCGGCAGATGGGCTTCTGGCGGGCCGCATCGTGGCACTGCGACGCCAACCCGCCAAGTTCCCATGCGCGCTTGGTCGGCAAATTCCCCAAAACGCTTGCCGCGACAGTAGGTTCGGGCAATATGAAACCGGCGGCTTTGCATCCGGGGCTTCCGAAGGGATGGAACGCAGAAATCGGGGGGTGATCGCATCGCGCACCGCAGCGCTCGGCGCCTTCGCGCTTGCCTGTAGTGCGGGGATGGCTATCGGCGCAGACGCCGGCCCCAATGCGCGCGCGCTGCCGGGCCTCGCGCCGGACGCGGCCACCGCTATCGAAACCGTGCGCTTTGCCGACCCGCAACGCCCGCCGGTGCAGGTCGTGCGCGGCCCGCAACTGCCGCCGCCGCGGAGCGCGCGGCCGGCAGCGATGCCGCCGGCGCGCCGGCCGGAACCGGCAGCCCGGCCGATCAGCACGCAACTCGTGACGTTCGGCAGCGGCGTCAACAACGGGGTTACGGTGGTTCGCGGCACCACCGCGATCCCCGCAAGCCTCGTCCGCCGGATCGACCCGGCGCGGCCGGCCCGGATGGAAACGGTGAGCTTCGCCAATCCGCTGCTGCCGGCGGTGACGGTGCTGCGCGGCCCCGGCGTGCGCGACTGGTTTTCCGTCGATCTGTTCGGCCCGCCGGATGGCGGCGTGCTCGGCCGCATCGCGTTCGCCGTCGAGGGCGTCGAATCACGGCATGGCGCCGATTTGCGCATGTGGCGGCCGGAGATCGACGGGCCGCAGGGGCCGATGCAGGTCAGCCTTGCCGCCGCCCTCGATGTCGGCGGCGGCAACCGCTTCGACATGCGCGAGAACCGGCTGCTCGGCGCCGCCTATCTGGCACAAATGTTCCAGCGCTACGGCAATTGGCCCGACGCGCTGGCGGCGTACAATTGGGGTCCCGGCAACATGGACCTCTGGATCGCCGGCGGCCGCCGCGCCGACCGGCTGCCGTTCGAAACTGCCCGCTACGTCGATCTCGTGCTGCGCAACGTCTTCCTCAGCAACACCACCGGCGGACGGTAACGCCTCGCGGCGGGGTCAACCCCGGTGCTCTCCGGGCAACGCCCCGGATCCGTCGGTGTCGGTCGATGCGCCGCGGCGGGTTTTGCATGTTGGGGGCGAATTCCCTAACATCGCCGCCCCGACCCCTCCCCGTCCCCGAGGTCACGCTATGAAGATCACCGGAACCCGCACCCAGATCGTCGAGCTGCCGGCCGACGAGCCGCTTGCCGGCGCCGTCGCCGACCCGGGCGGCAAGCGGCCGATCGTGACGTTGCGGGTAGCAACCGACGCCGGCGTCGAGGGCATCGGCGTCGCCTATTTCGGCGGCGCGCTGACGCGGACGCTGGCACATGCGATCGATGAACTGGGCGCGCTTTGCGTCGGCGAGGACCCGGTGCGGGTCGAGGCCGTCCAGCAGAAGCTGAAGAACGCGGCGGGCGGTTCGGCCGGGCCGGGCGGCATCTACAATCTGGCGCTGTCGGCGCTCGACATTGCGCTCTGGGATATCCGCGCCAAGTCGATGAGCCTGCCGTTGTGGAAGCTCTTGGGCGGCGCGCGCGAGCGGGTGCCGACCTATGCCTCGGGCGCCTTGATGCGCGGCCTCTCGCTCGACCGGGTGGTCCGGGCCGCCGCGACGCTGAAGGACCGCGGCTGGCGCGAGATGAAGACGCAGCTCGCGCTGCCCGGCGAGACGACGCCGGCGATCGAGGTCGAGCGGATGGTCCGGGTGCGCGAGGCGATCGGCCCCGACATCAAGCTGATGTGCGACATCAACCAGCGCTGGCGCCCCGAGCAGGCGATCGACATCGCCCGCCGGGTCGAGGATGCCGGGGTCGGCCTCTTCTGGCTCGAAGACGTGACGACGGCCGACGACTATCCCGGCCTCGCCCGGATCAGCGACGCGCTCGCCACCCCGGTCGCCGGCGGCGAGTATGTCTGGGGTATCGTGCCATTCCGCCACATGCTGGAGGCCCGCTCGGTCGATATCCCGATGATCGATCTGGTGCGGGTCGGCGGCATCACGCAATGGCTGAAGGTCGCCGGCATGGCCGAAGCCTTCAACCTGCCCGTCGTCAGCCACCTGATCCCGGAAGTCCACGTCCACCTGATCGGCGCGGTGCCGAACGGCCTCACCGTCGAATACA
>DASYUS010000093.1:0-14296 GCA_036000945.1 Allostellaceae bacterium | reverse complement strand
CGGGAAGGTTTTTTTCGCTTCGTCCTGGATCGCGTCGAGGATTTCGACGACTGTCTTCTCTTCGAACACGCGATAACAAATATCTCGGGTCAGCGCCTTGATCCAGGGAACCACACGCGCTTTATAGACATGGAAGTCTCGTGCATGTATTCCCGCCAAGTGAGTGATGTCGAGCTTGGACACATCCTCGAAACTCTCGAACATCCCGACCCGCTTGAAGAGATTCAGGTCGGTACTGGAACGACATCCCAGTTCGGCATGGGTGCCGATCAATTTAGTGACGTCGAGCGGCGGACGCGGGTTGCCGTTGACCGTTTCGCCTTGGCTGCCGCCCGCGTCGCGCAGCATGATGATGTCGTAAGCGAATAACCGCGAGACGCCCTCGATCCCATCGATCTTCACCAGGAGCAGCGGATCGCCGGTGAACTGATTTTCGGCCGCGTCGCTGCTGAGGATCGTGTCGATCCGCAAGAGACGGTTAGCTTGAGAATATCCAGCCATTCGGGTTTCCTGACATCGCTCGGGTCCGCGGCCGTCGAGCGGCCGCACACCAAGGCCGGTCGCGGCAAAGGCCCCGCGCAAGGTCTCGCAAGCGGCGCGGGATCGACATCATTGGGGGCGCGGCGCGATCAATTGTGACAAACGACCGGAACGTGCAAAACCGACAGGCGATCTTGCGCCGTCGCCGGTGCAAGTCAACCGCCGGCCGTTCGCCGCCTAGACCGATGCCGGCGTTGCGTGCGGTGGCTTTGGCGCCGGCTGCGGTTTTTTGGGTCGCGCGACGGGCAATCTGCTAACATGGTTAAAGCACAGACAAACGGCTGTTAACGCTCCGCTCGCACCGGGAATGGCGGATGACGCTCACCCTCTCCATGCTGCGCTGCCCTGATCACGTCGCGCCCGAGACGCGGACGGTGCCGGGCGGCGAATTCTCGATCGGCCGTGACCCGGAAAACGATTGGGTGTTGCCCGATCCCGAACGCGGCCTCTCCAAACGCCATTGCGTGCTCGCGTTGCGCGCCGGAAGCTGGCAGGTCGCCGACCTGTCGACCAACGGCACGTTCGTCAACCGCGAGGGCGAGCCGATCGGCCGCGGCCAGGTACGCGAACTGCGCGACGGCGACCGGCTGTGCTTCGGCGCCTACGAGATCGAGGCGCATATCGAGGAGACGGAGCAGCCGCGGCGCGGCGGCGGAGCGTCGGGTGGGGCCGCGTTTGGCCGCGTGACGGCGACGCCGGAGCTGTTCGCGCTCGATCCGTTCGCGAGCCCGTCCGGCAGGGTAGACGCGCGGCCGGACCCGCTGCTCGGCCGCACCCCGGTCGATGATCCGTTCGCATCGGGCCTCAGCTCCGGCTCGGCGGCTCTGCCGGCCGATTTCGACCCGCTCGCGCCCGACCCCGCCGAGCGCGAATTCCGCGGCCCGACCCAGTCCGATCATAACCCCTCGATCGAGGATGCCTTCGCCCCGCCGCAGGCCCGCTCGGTTTTGCCGGACGACTGGGATCGGGAAATCAACTTGCTGCAGCCCGCGCCGCCGCCCGCCCCCGCGCCAATCCCCGAACCGGGCCCGCCGCCGGCGCCGGTGCGGCCGCCGCCGGTTGCCGCGCCAGCCACCCGCCCGGCGGAACCGCTGACGGAGCCGGCGCTGTCTCCATCGCCGCCCCCAGCACCGCCTCAGCAGCCGCATGCCGCGGACGAGCTCCTCGTCGCCTTCCTGCGCGGCGCCGATCTTGCCGAGGTGCGTCCGGCCGATCCGACGGCGGCGATGGAGGCGCTCGGCGCGGCGTTTCGCGCGATGGTCGCCGGGCTGCGCCAGGCGATGATCGCCCGCTCGGCGATCAAGGGCGAGTTTCGCATCGAGCAGACGATCATCCGCGCCCGCGGCAACAACCCGCTCAAATTCTCGGCCGACGACGACGACGCGCTGGTCGCGCTGCTCGGCGCCGGCCGACGGACCGATATGGGCGCGGTCGAAGCGATCTCGGATGCGCTGCGCGACATGCGCCTGCACGAGCTGGCGACGGTCGCGGCGATGCAGGCGGCGGTGCGGGCGCTCTTGGCCGAGTTCGAGCCGGCCAAGATCCGCCAGGTCACCGAGCACGGCAGTGGATTGAGCCTGCTCCCACGTCAGCGCAAGGCCGATGCGTGGGAGGCCTTCGAGACGCTGCACGCCCGCACGATCCAGGCGCTCACCGACGATTTCGACAGTGTTTTCGGCAAGGCCTTCGCGCGCGCCTACGAGCGCGCGCTGGCTGAGATATCGGCGCGGGAGCCCGCGACATGAGCGGCGGCGGCGCACCGTCATGACCTGGACCAACCGGGTCGTCTGGCAGGAGGGCATGTTTCTGCGCGCCCAGCATTTCCAGCAACAGGACCGCTGGCTCGAAACGCTGGTGCGGGCGCGCGCCGGGGAGTTGCGCTCGCATCCATGGGGGATCACCCAGATGTCGGTCGACCGCGACCTGTTGTCGACCGGCCGGTTCGCGCTGACCTCGGCGACGGGCGTATTCGAGGACGGGACCCCCTTCGCCATCCCCGGCGAGACCGATCACCCGGCGCCGCTCGATCTGCAGGAAAGCACGCGCAACGCGGTGGTCTACCTCGCCGCGCCGGTGCGTCAGGCGGGCGCCGTCGAGATCGCCACCGGCGACGGCCTGGACGGCCGCTACTTGCTGCGCGATTTCGAGGCCTACGACACCCATTCCGCATCGTCGCAGCCGGCGCCGCTGCAGGTCGGGCGGCTGCGCCTGCGCTACCTGTTGGAGACCGACGAGCGAGCCGGCTATCACTGCATCGGCCTCGCCCGCATCGTCGAGGTCGCCGCCGACCGCCGCGCCCGGCTCGACGACCAGTGGATCCCGCCGGCGTTGATCTGCTCGGCGACGATACCGCTCGCCGGCCTCATTACCGAGTTCGCCGGGATGCTGAACCAGCGCGGCGAGGCGCTCGCCGCGCGGCTCACCCAGCCCGGCGCCCGCGGCGTCGCCGAGGTCGCCGATTTCCTCCTGCTGCAATCGATCAACCGCTGGCAGAAGCTGTTGGCGCATTGGGCCGATGCCGGCAACGTCCACCCAGAGGATTTGTACGCCGTCTTCGTCCAGATGGCCGGCGAATTCGCCACCTTTACCGAGGCGACGCGGCGGCCCAACGCCTATCCGGCCTATCGCCACGAGGACCTGCAGCGCAGCTTTGCCCCGGTTGTCGCCGATCTGCGGCGCTCGCTGTCGGCCGTCCTGGAGCAGACCGCGATCGCCATCCCGCTGCAGGAGCGGCGCTACGGCGTCCGGGTCGGGCCGATCACCGACCGCTCGATCCTCAGGGCGGCGAGCTTTGTGCTGATCGTCCAGGCCGATGTGCCGACCGAGACGCTGCGGCGGATCTTCCCGGCCCAGGTGAAGATCGGCGCCGTCGAGCAGATCCGCGACCTCGTCAACGTCGCGATCCCCGGCATCGCGGTACGGCCGCTGCCGGTGGCGCCGCGGCAGATCCCGTTCTACGCCGGCGCCTCCTATTTCGAGCTCGACCGCAACAGCCCGCATTGGCAGCAGATGCAATCTTCCGGCGGGTTCGCAATCCACGTTTCAGGAGAGTTTCCGAGTTTGCGCCTCGAATTGTGGGCGATCCGAGGCTAGCGGGGATCGCCGATGAGCGACAATCCCTTCCTCGAGCCCGATGACGGCGAGCGGACGGTCGTCCGCCCGGTGCCGGGCGGCCGTCGTGCACCGGCGGCGCAGCCGCTCGGCAATGCCCCGCTGCCGGAGCCGACCGCCGCCGGCGCGCCGGCCGCGCCGATCGGCGAGGGCGTCGAGACGCTGGCGATGGGGGTCAACCCGCTGGTCGCCGCCGCGGCACCGCTGCTGCAGCTCCTGGCGCGGCTGCCCAATACGATCCATCACCCCGACCCGGGCGAACTGCGCGAGCGCGCGGTCCGAGCGATCCACAGTTTCGAGCAGCGCACCCGCGATCTCGGCCTGCCGCGCGAATTGCTGCCGCCGGCGCATTATGCGCTGTGCGCCAGCATCGATGACGTCGTCCTCAACACGCCGTGGGGCTCGACCGGCGTGTGGGACGCCAACTCGCTAGTCTCGATCTTCCACCGCGAGGTGCGCAGCGGCGAGCGGTTCTTCCAGCTCTTGGGCCAGATGCGGCAGAACCCCGGGCTCTATCTGCCGGTCATCGAGCTGATGTATCTGTGCATGTCGTTGGGCTTGCAGGGGCAGTACCGGCTCTCGCCGCGCGGCCCGGCCGAGCTCGACCGGCTGCGCGAAGAGACCTATGCCGTCATCGTGCGCCAGCGGCAGGCGCCCGAGCCCGATTTGTCGCCGCACTGGAAGGGGCTCTTGGCGCCCTATCGCGGCAGCCGCCCGACGCTGCCGGTGTGGGTCGCTGCCAGCGTCGGGCTGGCGGTGCTCGCCGCCCTTTTCGTCTGGCTGTCGTCGTCGCTCAACGCGGCCTCCGACGATCTGTTCGCGCGCCTCTTGACGGCGCCGCCGGCGCAAATGCCGCAGATTGCCCGCGTCGCTCCGGTGAAGCCGGTACCGCCGGCGCCGCTGCCCGAGCCGGCCGCGGTCGACAATCTGTGCGCGTTCCTGCAGCCCGAGGTCGATCAGGGCCTCATTTCGATCATCTGCAAGCCGCCCAACCCGGTCATCCGGATCAACAACCGCGGGATGTTCGCCTCGGGCAGCGCGACGATCGATCCGCGCTTCGTGCCGCTGCTCAACCGGATCGGGGATGGGCTGAAGAACGAGCCTGGCGCGGTTGAGGTGATCGGCTACACCGACAACCGGCCGATCCACACCGTGCAGTTTCCCTCCAACTTCCAGCTTTCGGCGGCGCGCGCCCAGGCCGCCCGGGCGCTGATCGGGCGGGCGCTGGGCGACCCCTCGCGCATCGCCGCCGAAGGACGCGGCGAGGCCGATCCGCTGAACGGCAACGCGACGCCGGCCGAGCGCGAAGAAAACCGGCGGATCGAGATCGTGCTGCACCGTCCGGGATGATGCGATGAGCGCAGTGCTCGCCTTCCTGGTTGCGCGCTGGGCCCTGAGCTTTATCGGCACGGCGCTGCTCGCCGCGCTCGTCTGGTTTTTTGGTCCGTTCCTCGTCGAACTGGAAGACTGGGTTGTCCGCCTCGTCATCATCTTGGTGATGTTTGCGGTCTGGGCCGGGGTCAATCTGCTGCTCGATTGGCGTCGGCGGCGTCGCGAGGTGGCGCTGGCGGCAGGGGTTGCCGACATCGCCGCCGATCCGGTCGCCAACGCCTCGGCCGAGGAAGTCGCGGCGTTGCGCGACAAGCTGACAACGGCGCTCGACCTGTTGCGGCGGGCGCGTGGCACCAAGGGCTACCTTTACGAGCAGCCGTGGTACGCGATCATCGGCCCGCCGGGCGCCGGCAAGACGACGGCACTGCTCAATGCCGGGCTGCGCTTCCCTTTGGCGGCGGAAATGGGCCAGTGCGCCGTTGCCGGCGTCGGCGGCACCCGGTTGTGCGACTGGTGGTTCACCGAGGACGCGGTGTTGATCGACACCGCCGGCCGCTACACGACGCAGGATTCCGATGCCGCGGTCGACCGCGCCGGGTGGGAGGCCTTTCTCGACCTGTTGAAGCGGACCCGGGCGCGCCAGCCGCTGAACGGCGTCATCGTCGCGATCGGCCTCGACGAGATCGCCGCCGCACCGCGCGAGGAGCGCCTCGCCCATGCCCGCGCGATCCGCCGTCGGATCAAGGAGATCGGCGACCGGCTGGCGCTTCGGCTGCCGATCTATGCGGTCTTTACCAAGGCCGATTTGTTGGCCGGCTTCATCGAATTTTTCGATGATCTCGACCGCGAGAGGCGCGGCCAGGTGTGGGGCGCCACCTTTTCGCTGACCGAGCGGGAAGCCGGCCCGGTCGGCGGCTTTACGACAGAATTTCAGCTGTTGATCGAGCGGCTCAACAGCCGGCTGTTCGATCGCCTGCAAGCCGAGCGCAGCCCGCAACGACGCAGCCTGATCGCCGGCTTCGCCGCGCAGGTGGCGAGCCTCGAAGCACCGCTTACCGAGTTCCTGCAGGAGGCGTTCGGTGGCTCGCGGCTCGATCCGGCGGCGATGCTGCGCGGCTTTTATTTCACCTCGGGCACCCAGGCCGGGACGCCGATCGACCGGCTGACCGCGGTGCTTGCCCGCTCGTTCGGCATGGACCAGCAGCGCGCCTCGAGCCTGCGCCCCGAGCAGGGCCGCAGCTATTTTCTCGGGCGGCTGATCAAGGAGGTGATTTTCGGCGAGGCGATGCTGGTGTCGGAGCGTCCCGGCACGGTGCGTCGCCGGTTTCTTGTCCGTGCCGGCGCGTTCGGCGCCATCGCCGTCGTCGTCATCGTCGGCACCGCGCTGCTGTTTTACGCCCGCAGCGTCAACCAGGCACATTTCGACGAGATGAACGCGGCGCTGGCGGCCTATCAGAAAACCGCCGCCGGCCTGACGCTCGACCCCGTCGCCGAGGCGGACCTGCCGCGCATCCTGCCGCTGCTCGACGAGGCGCGCGCCCTGCCGCACGGCTACGACCGCCGCCGGATCGAGGCGTCGTCCTGGCTGCAGCTCGGCCTGTCGCAGGATGCCAAGCTCGCGGCCGGCGCGCGCAGCGTCTACCGCCACGCGGTCGAGCGGGTCTTGCTGCCGCGGCTCATTTGGCGCCTCGAAGCGCAGATGCACGGCAATCTTGGGCGGCCCGATTTTCTCTACGAGGCGATGCGGGTCTACCTGATGCTCGGCAATCAGGGCCCGCTCGACCGCGACCTGGTCCGCGCCTGGATGTCGCTCGACTGGCAGAGCACCTATCCGGGCGCCGTGATGGCGCCGATGCGGGAAGACCTCGCTCGCCACCTCGACGCGCTGCTTGCTCATCCGCTGCCGTCGATCCCGCTCGACGGCGCGCTCGTCGAGGTCGCCCGCACAACCTTCAGCCGGGTGCCGCTGGCCAGCCGCGTCTACTCGCGGATCGCGCCATCGGCCGCGGCGCAAGCCATCCCGCCGTGGCGCCCGGCCGATGCCCTCGGCCCCGCCGGGGTTCGGGTGTTCGTGCGCGCCTCCGGCAAGAAGCTGACCGACGGGATCCCCGGCTTCTACACCGTCAAAGGCTTTTACACCGTCCTCTTGCCGGCGCTCGGCGGCGCGACGAAGCAGGTGGCGAGCGAAAGCTGGGTGCTCGGCACCCGCGCCGAACTGGCGCCCGACAGTGAGGAGGCGCAGCGCCTCGAACACGACGTGATCGGGCTCTACCAGGCCGATTACGCCAAGGAGTGGGATGCGATGCTGAACGACCTCAGCATCATGCCGCTGCGCTCGTCGGACCAGGCGGTGCAGGAACTCTACATCCTCGCCTCGCCGCAATCGCCGATGCGCGATCTGCTCGCCTCGGTCGCGCGTCAGCTTGAGCTGTCAAAGCCGCCGCCCGCGCCGCCCGGCGGCGCCCAGGCGGAAGCGGCCAAAGGGGTCGCAAAAGACGCCGCCAAGGAATCCGCGGTCCAGTCGGCGCAGCGGCGGTTGCCGGCGACGGTGCAGCTGCGGCCGCTGCTCGCGGCGAGACCGGGAGCCCCGCCGCCGGAGCCGCCCGGCAAGGCGATCGACGAGCGCTACAAGGCGTTGCGCGACTATGTCGGCAGCGGCCCCGGAGCGCCAATCGACCAGACGCTGAAGGCCCTGGACGGGGTGCGGCATCAACTCACCAGGATCGCCGCTGCGCCGGCGCCGGGTGCCACACCGGCACCGAGCGGCGACGACGCGGTGCTGTTGCTGAAGGCCGAGGCGACCGGTGCACCGCCGCCGGTCAACCGCTGGCTGGAGGCGGTCGTCAGCAGCGCCACGATCGTGCGCACCGGCAGTACCGCCGACCAGGCAAAAAAGGCATTCAACGCCGGCGGCGGGCCAGCCGATCTGTGCCGCCAGGCGGTGACCGCCCGCTACCCGTTCACCCCCGGCTCGGCGAACGAGATTCCGCTCGACGACTTCGCCCGGCTGTTCGCCCCCGGCGGCTTGCTCGACGGGTTCTTCAATACCCAGCTGCGCCCCTATGTCGACATCAGCGGCAATCCCTGGAAGGGCCATCCGGTCGAGGGCGTCGCGCCGCCGGTGGCGCCGGCCGAGCTGGCGCAGTTTCAGCGCGCCGCGGTGATCCGCGACCTGTTTTTCGGGGTCGGCGGCAACACGCCGAGCCTGCGCTTCGACTTGACCCCGACCTTTCTCGACGCGGGCGCCAAGCAGGTGACCCTCGAACTGGGCAGCACCAAGCTCACCTACGCGCACGGCCCGCCGAGTTCGACCCAGGTTACCTGGCCGGGACCAACCGGCATGAGCACCGTGCGGCTCAGCTTCGACCCGCCGCCGAGCGGCGGCGGCATACTGCAGGCGACCGGGCCGTGGGCGCTGTTCCGGCTGTTCGATCAGGGCAATCTGCAGCGGGCCGGTTCCGCCGAACGCTATCAGCTGACCTTGCGCAGCGGCGAGCGCCAGGCGATCTTCGAACTGCGCGCCGGCTCGGTGATCAACCCGTTTGCGCGCAACGTGTTGCGCGACTTCAAATGCCCGAACCTGTGAGCGATCGATCAGGCGCCGCCGGAATGCGCGCCGCGGTGACCGGGTTTTGCGGCAAACTTCCGGCGCGCGGCGATTTCGTCGCGTCGACCTTGCCGCGGCGATTCGTCGAGCCGTGGCACGATTGGATGCAGCGCATGCTGGCGGGAAGCCGGCGTCTCATCGGCGATGATTGGCTCGCCGCCTGGCTCGAAGCGCCGATCTGGCGCTTCGCGCTGTCGCCGTGTATCTGCGGCCCGGATGCGGCGGTGGGGCTGTGGATGCCGAGCGTCGATCGGGTCGGCCGATATTTTGCCCTGACGTTCGCCGCGGTCACGCCCAATGGCGATCCGCGGGGCCTGCTCGGCGAGGCCGGCGGCTTTCTCGATGCCGCGGAAACGGCAGGCCTCGACGCCGTGGCCCTCGACCTGGCGCCCGATGAGGTGGCCGTCCGGATCGCCGCCGCCGGGTCGGCTGGCCCGGGCGGTGGCGGTGCTGACCCGCAATTGTGTCCGCAAGGCGGGGCGCTGTGGTGGAGCGAGGGGTCGGGTCGCGTCCCGCGCACCGTATTTGCCACCCCGGGGCTGCCGGACGAGGCGGAGTTTTCCGGCATGCTGGACGCAAGCATCTTGGTGAGGGAGCCGTGACGATGAGCACTGTGCCGATCACCGCCGAGGTGGTGTGCGCCGGGTCGTTCCGCTCGTTCGCCGCGACCCATGTCGGCACGGTGCGCAACCACAACGAAGACCATTTCGTCAACCGTCCGGATCTCGGCGTCTGGGCGGTGGCCGATGGCGCCGGCGGGCATCAGGCCGGCGAGGTGGCCGCGCGGATCGTCGCCGAGGCGTTGGCCGAGGTGCCGAAGGGGCTCGCCGCGGCGGAGCTGTTGGCGGAAGTGCGGCTGCGCATCCTCCATGCCCATGACAGCATTCGCGCCGAGGCGGCGCGGCGCGGCGGCGGCGCGATCCTGGCAACGACGATCGTCGCGCTGTTGGCGCATCGCGACCATTACGCCTGCCTGTGGGCCGGCGATTCGCGCGCCTATCTGTTGCGCGGCGGGCGGTTGAGCCAGGTGACGCACGACCACAGCCTCGTCCAGGAGCTCGTCGACGCCGGTGCGATCACCCCGGAGGAGGCGCTGACGCACCCGCGCGGCAATGTCATCACCCGCGCCGTCGGCGCCGATTTCTCGGTCCTCGAGCTCGACAAGGTCACCGACCGGCTGCGCCGCGGCGACCGGTTCCTCTTATGCAGCGACGGGGTCTCGAAGATCGTGCCGGAGACCGAAATCGCGCGGCTTTTGGCGGCCGACGGGGTTTCGCCCGCCGAGCACCTGATCGCCGCCGCGCTCGACCGAAACTGTGACGACAACGTCACCGCGGTCGCGGTCGAACTGCTCACCCCCGCCGCGCGGCCCGAGCTGGACGATACGGTTTCGGGCTTCAGAACGGATTTCGGCGCCGCTGAGTAGCTTTCCTCGCGTTGTCGTTCACGTCTTCGGGGCGGCAGCGCTGCGCGGGTTGAGGCTCTGGATGTGGCCGCTCTCGGTGCCGGCCGTGGGATCGATGACGGCGTTGATCAGGGCGGGCTTGCCCGAGGCGAGCGCCTCGCTGAGCGCGCGGGTGAGGCTCGGCGTGTCGGTGCAGTGGTAGCCCTTGCCGCCGAACGCCTCGATGATCCGCTCGTAATGCGCGTCGCGCAGGAGGCCGGTCGGCGAATACGGCCGGTCGGCGGGGTCGCCGCGGTAGACGCCGTTGTTGTTGAAGACGATCGTCGTTACCGGCAATTCGTAGCGGCAGATCGTCTCGATTTCCATCCCGCTGAAGCCGAAGGCGCTGTCGCCCTCGATGGCGACAACCGGCTTGCCGGTCACCGCCGCGGCGCCGACGGCGTAGCCCATGCCGATCCCCATGACACCCCAGGTGCCGCTGTCGAGGCGGTGGCGCGGCTTGTCCATGTCGATGATGTTGCGGCCGAAATCGAGCGTGTTGGCGCCCTCGTTGACGATGTAGACATCGGGCTGGGTGGCGAGTGCGTTGCGCACCGCGCGCAGAGCCGACGAAAAATTCATCGGGCTCGGGTCGGCGTTGAGGCGGGCCGCCATGCGCTCGATGTTCTGCTGCTTGCGCTTGCCTATCTCGTCGGCCCACGCCGCCTGGCGCCTGATCTGGCCGGGTTTCAGCGCGGTGTTGAAGGCGGCGAAGGCCGACTTGATGTCGCCGGCAACCGGCGCGGCGATGGCACGGTTGCTGTCGAACTCGGTCGGCGAGATGTCAATTTGGACAAAACGCGTATTCGCGTTCCACAAGGGCGCCCGACCGTGCGACAGCAGCCAGTTGAGGCGCGCCCCGGCCAATAGGACGACGTCGGCGTTGCCGATCGCGTAGGAGCGGGCGGCGGCGGCCGACTGCGGGTGGTCGTCGGGGAGGAGGCCCTTCGCCATTGACATCGGCAGAAACGGCATGCCGGTTGTCTCGATGAACGCGCGGATCTCGGACTCGGCGCGGGCATAGGCGGCGCCCTTGCCGAGGATCGCGAGCGGGCGCTCGGCCGTCGCCAGAAGGTCGAGGGCGCGCGCGACGGATTCGGGCGCGGGCGGCGCGGGCGGCGCCGGATCGACAACCTTGACCAGCGATTTCCGGCCGGCCTCGGCGTCGAGCGCCGAGCCCAGCACTTCGGCGGTCAGGTCGAGATAGACGCCGCCGGGCCGGCCTGAGACGGCGGCGCGGATCGCCCGGGCGATGCCGATCCCGATATCCTGCGGCCGGTTGACGCGCCAGGCCGCCTTGCAGTGCGGCCGGGCGACGGCGAGCTGGTCCATCTCCTCGTAGTCGCCCTGTTCGAGATCGACGATCGACCGGTCGGAGGAACCGCTGATCAAGATCATCGGGAAGCAGTTGGTCGTCGCGTTGGCGAGCGCGACGAGGCCGTTCAAAAAGCCCGGCGCCGAGACGGTCATGCAGATCCCCGGCTTTTGCGTCAGGAACCCGGCGATCGCCGCGGCATTGCCTGCCGACTGCTCGTGGCGGAAGCCGAGGTAGCGGATCCCCTCGTTCTGCGCCAGGCGGAGGAGATCGGTGATCGGGATGCCGGCGACCCCGAAGATCGTATCGACCCCGTTCAGCTTCAGCGCCTCCACCACAAGATGAAAGCCGTCGGTCATCTGCGCGTCGCTCATGTCCATTACCTTCCGGCCGTAGGGCGGGTGGAGCGCATCGCAACCCGCCATTGGCGCCGCACAGGCCGGCGGGTTGCACCCGGCTTCGCCGGGTTCCACCCGCCCTACGCTCCACGCAGGGTCTAGCGAGGGTTTGCCCCGGCCGTCAACCGCAGCCGTCGCCTTGCCGGTGGCGGGTTGCGCTTCGCTCCACCCGCCCTGCGGTTCTCGACGCACCCGTCCCGCGCGATTTTGCCGGTTGCGCCCGGCGCCGGCGGCCCCACACTCTGCCTAAGAAATGGACACATCGTCGCCGAAAGTAGGGCTGCGCAGCATCACAGCGCGGCAATGGCTGATCCTGTTGTCGGTACAGCTGTCGAGTCTCCTGTTCGGCATGACGATCACGCTCGCCAACGTCGTCCTGCCGCAGATCCGCGGCGCGCTCTCCGCAACCTACGACGAGATCTCCTGGGTCGTGACGCTCAACCTCGTCGCGACGGCGATCGCGACGCCGACGACCGGCTGGCTGGCGAGCCGGCTCGGCTGGCGCGGCGTCATGTTCGGCGCGGTCGGCGGCTTCACGCTGTTCTCGCTGTTGTGCGGCCTCGCCAACAGCCTCGTGTCGCTGGTGCTGTTCCGGGTCGGCCAGGGCCTGTGCGGCGCCGTCATCATGCCGATGGGCCAGGCAATCGTGCTGGCGACGTTTCCCCGCGCATTGCACGCCACCGTCATGGTGATCTGGGGCTTTGGCAGCGTCGTCGGTCCGGTCGCCGGGCCGGTGATCGGCAGCCTGATCGCCGAGGCCTACAGCTGGCGCGCGGTGTTTTTCATGATCGTGCCGCCGGGCCTCATTGCGATGGTCTTCATCTGGTTTTCGCTCGCCGGCAACACGGCGCGCACGCGCGCCCGCCTCGACTGGACCGGGTTCCTCGCCTTGTCGGTCGCGATGGCCGGCCTGCAGCTGATGATCGACCGCGGCCAGCGGCTCGACTGGTTCGAATCGCCCGAGATCCTCGCCGATGCGCTGGTGGCCGCGGCCGCCTTCTGGATCTTCGCCGTGCACACGCTGACCGCGCCCGAGCCGTTCCTCGATCCGCGCCTCTTGCTCAACCGCAACTTCGCGATCGGCCTGGTGATCGCGTTCTTCATGGGCATGCTGGCGTTCACCAGCTTGGTGTTGTTTCCGCAGCTGCTCCACGATCTGCGCGGCTATCCCGAGGCGACGATCGGCGAGCTCTTGGCGGCGCGCGGCATCGGCAACTGGCTGGCGTTCCTCGTCGTCGTGCCGATCAGCCGCCGCTTTCCGCGCTTGACGGTGGCGATGGGCCTGGCGGCGCAAGCTTTCGCCGCCTGGTCGATGGCGCAGCTCAACCTCAATCTGACGAGCCTCGACGTGTTTTGGACCAACGCCTTGCAAGGGTTCGGCTTCGGCCTGGCGTTCACGCCGATGACGGTGCTCGCCTTTGCGACGCTGCCGGCGAGCCAAGTGACCGAGGCCTCGGGGGTGTTCACCCTGGTGCGCAATTTCGGCTCCAGCATCTACATCTCGCTGACGATCGTGCTGCTGGTGCGCTCGACGGCCGCCAACTACTCGCGGATGGTCGAGCTCATCAACCCGTTCAATGCGACAATGAAGGGGCCGGCGGCTCCGGCAGCCTGGAACATCGCGACGACCGACGGCCTGATGCGGCTGACGGGCGAGATCCAGCGACAGGCCTCGATGATCGGCTACATCAACGCCTTCTATCTTCTCGCGCTAACCGCCGGGATCGCCATCCCGCTGGTCTGGCTGATGCGCGCGCGGCCCGCGGGGTTGTGATCAGGGCACCGGCTCGCGGCTGGTAGAAGAGGGTTGAACCCAGTCTGGTATACCATATACCATGAGGCATGACCGACGCCGCCAGCCTGCGCCCGATTCCCGGATCCACGCTCGACGTGCCGCGGCTCGACACCGGCTCGACCTTCGCCAAGGAGGCCTATGCCGCGCTGAAGCGGGCGATCTGCGCGATGGACATCTACGACGTGCCGCACGAGATCCGGCTCGACGAGCGGCGGCTGTCGGAGGGGCTCGGGGTCAGCCGCACGCCGATCCGCGAGGCGATGACCCTCTTGGAGCAGGAGGGGTTTGTCCGCACAAGGCCGCGCCGCGGCATCTTTGTCGTGCGCAAGTCGAAGCGCGAGATCGTCGAGATGATCACGGTGATGGCCGCGCTCGAAAGCATGGCGGCGCGGCTTGCCGCCGAGCGCGCCTCGGACGCCGACATCGCCGGGCTGCGCCGGCTGATGGGCGATTTCCAATCGGGCAACGAGGGCGCGCGGCTCGACGATTATTCCGAGGCGAACATCGCCTTTCACCAGGCGATCCTCCGGATGAGCGGCTGTGCGCTGCTGGCCGAGATGACGGAAAACCTGTTCATCCACATGCGGGCCATCCGCAAGATCACGATCCACCAGGACAACCGCGCGGCGCGCTCGATCGTCGACCATTTCCGCATCATCGAGGCGCTGGAGCGGCGCGACGCTGCGCTGGCCGAGCGCCTCGCGCGTGAGCACACGCTGGGCCTCGCCGAGCATGTCGAGCGGCACGGCGATTT
>DASYUS010000092.1:0-4640 GCA_036000945.1 Allostellaceae bacterium | reverse complement strand
TGTCGCCTGCCTCGCGCGCGCTGGTCGAGAAGGCGGTGCGCACCAGCGCGCGGGCCTGCTCCTCGACGACGGAGAGAAGCCGATTCCACATCACTTGAAAGCGGATATCCGAAGGCGTGCTCATGCGCGATCCTCCAACACGATCTGGCCCAGCGCGTTGATGCGGGCCGTGAATCCCTGCGGCACCACGGTCGTGGTGCCATCCTCGACGATCAGCGCCGGCCCGTCGAGCGACATGCCGGGGCCGAGAGACGTGCGTTCGTGGATCGCGGCCTTCTCGTGCCGACCGGAGGCCGGATCGAGCACCTCGCGCTGTCCACTGGCCTTCGGTGCCGCAACTGCCTTCGCTTCGGCTGCGGGTTTGGGCAGCGGCCGGTCGGTGGCGAGCGACAGCGTCCAGGTCAGCGCCTCGACCTCGAGCTTGGGAATGATGCGGCCGAACACCGTTTCATAAGTCGCCTCGAAGCGGCGCCGCAGGTCGCGCGCGGCATCGACATCGAGCGCCTGGTTGGGCAGCGGCACGGCGATCTCGTGGCCCTGGCCGCGATAGCGCATGAAGGCCGAGCGGGTCTCGGTCAGCGGCGCCTCGGGCTCGCCGCGGCGGACGATCGCCTCGGCCTCTTCGCGCATCGCCGCCAACAGTGCGTTCGCGCCATCGGCGTCGAAGGCGTCGAGCCGCTGCAATTGCGAACGGACGATCTCGTAGGCGATCGGCGCGCGCAGAAAGCCGACCGCCGAGCCGACCCCGGCGTTCGACGGCACCAGCACGCGGTCGAGGCCGAGCTTGTCGGCCAGCCGCGCGGCGTGGAGGGGCGCCGCCCCACCGAACGCGACCAGCGTGCGGCCGCGCGCGTCCTTGCCGCTTTCGATGGCATGAACGCGCGCCGCGTTGGCCATGTTCTCGTCGACGATTTCGCTGACCCCGAAGGCGGCGAGCGACAGCGCGAGATCGAGCGGGTCGGCGACCTCGCGCTGCATCGCCCGTTCGGCAGCGGCGCGGTCCAGGGCCATGCGGCCGCCGGAAAACCCGGTGGGGTCGATGCGGCCGAGCAGGAGGTCGGCGTCGGTCACCGTCGCCGCAGCGCCGCCGCGGGCGTAGCACGCCGGGCCGGGGTCGGCGCCGGCACTGTCCGGGCCGACGGCGATCCGCTTCAGCCGGTCGACCCGGGCGATCGAGCCGCCGCCGGCGCCGATCTCGACCATCTCGATGACCGGAATTCTCAGCGGCAGGCCGCTGCCCTTCTTGAAGCGGTAGATGCGCGCCACCTCGAAGGCGCGGCTGGTCTGCGGCTGGAACTCGTCGATCAGGCAGATCTTCGCCGTCGTGCCCCCCATGTCGTAGGACAACACCTTGTCGAGGCCGCATTGGCGGGCGATGTGGCTGGCGAAGATCGCGCCGCCGGCCGGCCCCGATTCGACGAGCCGCACCGGAAAGCGGATCGCCGTCTCGACCGTCGTCAGGCCGCCGCCCGACAGCATCAGAAAGAGCGGGCAGGAAAATCCCTGCGCCCGCAGCAGCGTTTCGAGATTGGCGAGATAGCGCCCGAGCATCGGCTGCACGTAGGCATTGGCGCAGGCGGTCGAGAAGCGCTCGTATTCGCGCATCTCGGGCGAGACCTCGGACGACAGCGTCAAGGTCACCGTGGGGAGGCGGGCGGCGAGGATGTCGCGGGTGCGCTGTTCGTGCGCCGGGTTGGTGAAGCTGTGCAGAAAGCCGATCGCGGCGCTTTCGATGCCGATTGCAGCAAAGCGCTCGGCCAACTGCGCGACGGCCCCCTCGTCGAGCGGGATGACGGTCCGGCCCTTCGCATCGATGCGCTCCGGCACGACAAAACGATAGCGCCGCGGCACCAGGGGCGGCGGCAGGTCGATGTTGACGTCGTACTGCTCGAAGCGGTTCTCGTGGCGGATCTCGATCGTGTCGCGGAAGCCTTCGGTGGTGACCAGCGCGGTCTTGGCGCCCTTCCTCTCGATGATCGCGTTGGTGGCGAGCGTCGTGCCGTGGATGATGATCGACAAATCGCCGGGGGCGAGGCCCGCCTCGCGCAGCACCGCGCCGATCGCCTCGATGACGGCGCGCTCCGGCGCTTCGGGCGTCGTCAGGATCTTGGCGCTGAACCGGCGTCCGCCCACCTCCAGCGCGACATCGGTAAATGTCCCGCCGATATCGACCCCGAGCCTCGCCGCCGCCTTGCCGCTTGCCGCCACGCCCCGTCCCACCGTGCTATCCGAAAAGGCGGCGAGTGTTCGGGCGGCGGCGGGCAATGTCAATCGCATCGCACGCGCCATAATTGGACATCGCGCCACCGCAAATTCGCCATCCTCGCGATCGACGATCGGCCGGCGTCAGAGGGAGGAATGAATGCCGAAACGATCGGGGTATTCGTTGGCGCGGATTTCGCCCGCGCGCACCAAGCATCGCACTCCCGGCGGAAGCCGGGATCTACCCTTCCGCCGCCGAGATGTTGGCGAGTGCGTCCCCGCTTTCGCGGGGAATGCGGGGAGGGTGGCTCCAATCCGGGGAAAATGCGCACTGCTCGCTGTGGCCGCGGCGGCTTGGCTCGCAGCTTCTCCCGCCGCTGCCGCCGAACTCGCGCTGAAGCGGGTCGTGCTGTCGACCGGCGGGGTCGGCTATTTCGAGTATGAGGCGCAGGTCGATGGCGATGCGACGGTCGCCCTCGACGTGCCGCTCGACCAGGTCGACGACGTGCTGAAAAGCCTCGCCGTCTATGATGCCGCCGGCTCGGCTGGCGAGATCACGCTGCCCGGCCGCGAACCGTTGACGCAAAGCTTTGCCGATCTGCCGTTCGACCGCACAGCGCTGGAATCCGAGGTCGCCCTCCTGAATGCGCTGCAAGGCGCCGAGATCCGCGTCAACGCGCCAAAGACGGTGACCGGCCGGCTCGTCCATGTCGATCAGGAAACCGTCCGGGTCGCGGGCGGCATCGCCGAGACCCGCTCGCGGGTCAGCGTGATGACCGCCGAGGGGCTGCAGCAATTCGTCCTGCAGGACGCCGAGGCGATCGCCTTTGCCGATGCCAAATTGCAGAGCCAGGTCGAAACGGCGTTGCAGCGGATCGCCGCCTATCGCGCGGCGGCGCGGCGCGAGCTGACGCTCCACCTGCACGGCACCGGAACGCGCCCGGTGCGGGTCGGCTACGTCGTCGCGATGCCGCTGTGGAAGGCGTCGTACCGGCTGAGCCTGCCGGCCGACCCCAAGGCCGCGACGGCTCGGCTGCAAGGCTGGGCGGTGCTGGAGAATTTCAGCGGCCGCGCCTGGGAAGGTGTCGAACTGACCTTGCTCTCGGGCAATCCGGTTACGTTCCGCCAGGCGCTCTACCAGAGCTATTACGTGCCGCGCCCGGTCGTGCCGGTCGAATCGGGCAGCCGGGTCCTGCCGCCGCCCGACAGCGGCACCGTCAGCTTTGTCGGCGGCGCGGCCGCGGACAAGCCGAGCCCGGCCCAGGGCAGTGACGACTTCCGGGGCCAGCGGAGGAACGAGGAGGCTGCCTCCTTCGCGAAGTCGCGGCGCGAAGCCGCCGCGGCGGCGCCGGCCGCACCACCCCCGCCGCTGGCGCAGGCGCCCATTGAAGCTGCCGCTGCTGCCGAGGAAGCGACGCAGATCGCCTTTACAGCCGCCTACAAGGTCAGCGTCGCGGCCGGACAAAGCCTCGTCCTGCCGCTGCTCGACCGCGAATTGCCGATGCGCCGCATCGACCTCTATCAGCCCTTGGTCAACCCGCATCACCCGCTGGCGGCGGTCGAGCTGACCAACAAGAGCGACACCGGCCTGCCGCCCGGCGTGCTGACGCTCTATCAGCAAAACGCCAGCGCAGGCGCGCTCTATCTCGGCGACGCCCGGCTCGCCGCGCTGCCGGCCGGCGACAAGCGCCTCCTCAGCTATGCCGTCGACAACAAGGTGACGATCGACCGCACGACCAGCGAGCGCCAGCCGATCATCAAGGCGGCGGTGGCCGACGGGCTGATGCGGCTCAACCGGATGCAGCGCTGGACGACGGATTATCGGGTCAAGACCAACGGTGCGGCGGCGCCGCACCTGCTCGTCGAGCAGCCGCGCCGGGGCGAGGCGAAGCTGACCGCGCCCGATCCGAAATCCGTCGAGCTGACCCCCGGCGCCTATCGCATCCCGCTCGCGCTGCCGGCCAGCGGCGAGGCGCGTCTCAATGTCGTCGAGGAGCAGCCGATCGTGGAAGCGATCCGCCTCCTCGACCTCGACGACAACCGGCTCGGCGTGCTCGTGGCGTCGACTGAGCTCGAGCCGCAGGTGCGCCAGGCGCTCGGCGCATTGGCCACGCGCCGGCGGGCGGTCGGGCATCAGCGCGGCGAAGTCGAACGCCTCAAGGCGCAGCGCGCCCAACTCGTCGACGACCAGAACCGGCAGCGCAACAACATCAACACGCTGCGCAACGAACCTACGGTCTACAAGCGCCTGCTCGACAAGTTCAACGCGACCGAGAGTGCGCTCGACACGGTCTCCGTCGCGATGGACAAGGCCTCCGACGCTCTCGCCACCTCCGAGCGCGAGCTTTCCGGCTATGTCGCGGGGCTGAAGCTCTGACAGCGGCTCACCAGCGGCGGGCCCAGTCGGGGGAACGCAGGGCGGCGGGGCGGAGCGGGTT
>DASYUS010000091.1:0-4042 GCA_036000945.1 Allostellaceae bacterium | reverse complement strand
GTCGATCTGTTCGTCGGGCAGCAGGCGGTTCTTCAGGTATGGATGCACCATGTCGCCCGCGATCGGCCCGGGCCGCACGATCGCGACCTCGATGACGAGATCGTAGAATTCGCGGGGCTTGAGGCGCGGCAGCATCGTCATCTGGGCGCGGCTCTCGACCTGGAAGACACCCAAGGAATCGGCCCGGCTCAGCATCTCGTAGACCTCGGGCCGCTCAGGGGGGATCGTCGCGAGGTCGTAAGTGTGGCCGTAGTGCCGCTCGATCAGGCCAAGGGCGCGGCGGATGCAGGTCAGCATGCCGAGCGCCAAGATGTCGATCTTGAGGATCCCCAGCGCGTCGAGATCGTCCTTGTCCCATTCAATGAGGGTGCGGTCGTCCATCGCCGCGTTCTCGATCGGCACCAGCTCCGATAGCGGCTCGCGGGTGATGACGAAGCCGCCGACATGCTGTGACAGGTGGCGCGGAAAGCCGATCAGCTCGCCGGCCAGATCGAGCGCCAGGCTCAAGGTGCGGTCGGCGGGGTCGAGCCCGGCTTCGCGCACCCGCTTGTCGGCAACCCGTTCGCTCGACCAGCCCCACACCATGCCGGCAAGCGCGGCGACAATGTCGCCCGACAGGCCCAAGGCCTTGCCGACCTCGCGGATCGCGCTGCGGGCGCGGTAGCAGATCACCGTCGCGGCAAGACCGGCGCGGTCGCGGCCGTATTTCTCGTAGATGTACTGGATCACCTCCTCGCGCCGCTCGTGTTCGAAGTCGACGTCGATGTCGGGCGGCTCGCCGCGTGCGGCGCTGATGAAGCGCTCGAACAACACGTCGATGCGCGCCGGGTCGACCGCGGTGATGCCGAGGCAATAGCAGACGGCCGAATTGGCCGCCGAGCCGCGCCCCTGGCAGAGGATGCCGCGACTGCGCGCGAAGGCGACGATGTCGTGCACAGTCAGGAAATAGCGCGCGAAGCCGAGCTGCTCGATCAGCGCCAGCTCGTGTTCGAGCAGCGTGCGGATGTGAGCGGGGATGGCGGATGGATCGACGCCGCGCGTCCTTCGAGACGCGCTCTGCGAGCGCTCCTCAGGATGACGGAAGCTTCCGACGCCATCCGTTGTCGTTTCGTCATCCTGAGGAGGCTGCGGAGCAGCCGTCCCGAAGGACGCTCCGCCTGCGATGCAGCCGCCGAACCGCTCCCCGGCGCCTTGCCAGACCAAGTCGGCGAGGCGCTGTTGCGGAGTGAGGCTGTCGGGGACCGGCTCCTCGGGGTACTCGTAGCGCAGCTCATCGAGGCTGAAGCGGCAGCGCTCGGCGATCTCCAGACTGCGGGCGAGCGCGTCCGCGTGGCCGCGGAAGAGCCGGGCCATCTCGGCGGGCGGCTTCAGATGACGCTCGGCGTGGGCGGCGAGGCGAAACCCCGCCTCATGGATCGTGCAGTGCTCGCGGATGCAGGTCAGCACATCCTGCAATGGTCGCCGCTCCGGCACGTGGTAGAGCACGTCGTTGACGGCGACGAGCGGCAGCCCGGCTTCTTCGGCGATAACGGCAAGGCGGGCGAGGCGACCGGCATCGTCGCCGCGATAGAGATGATGCGCGGCGAGATAGGCCCGGCCGGGGAAATCCGCCGCGACCCGGGCGGCAAATGCGGCAATGTCGCCGGTCTCAGGCGGCAGCGCGACGAGGATCTGGCCCTCGCCATGGGCTAAGAGATCGGCGTAATCGAGATGGCATTCGCCCTTGGGGGCGCGCCGCTTGCCCAATGTCAGGAGACGGGTCAGACGGCCATAGGCGGCGCGGTCCTGCGGATAGGCGAGGAGGCTCGTGCCGTCGGCGAGGTCGAGCCGCACCCCGACGACAAGGCGGATGCCGGCGGTCTTCGCCGCCTGGTGCGCACGCACCACCCCGGCGACGCTGTTTCTGTCGGTGATTGCGATCGCCTCGAAGCCGAGCACCGCCGCGGTCGCCACCAGCTCGTCGGGATGCGAGGCGCCACGCAGGAACGAGAAATTGCTGGTGACCTGCAACTCGGCATAGAAGGAGCCGGTGCCCGGTGCGGCGGGACCACCGGTGCCGCAAACCGGCGTCCGCGCCTTGCCCCAAGGGCCGGCGCTGCCGCTGCCGATCGTACGCGACAGCCGGTTGAACGCTTTTGGCGGCAGTTCGGGCATCAGGCGAAAAGCCCGTGGACGAACCAGCGCGGCGGCTGGTTCCCTGGCGGCCCGGCGCGAAACAGCCAGAAGCGGCGCCCTTCTTCGTCCTCGACCCGGTAATAGTCGCGGATCGCGCCAACGGCGCAGGAAGGCGCGGTCCACCACTCCTCGGCGATGCGCTCGGGACCGTCGGCCCGCCGCACCCGGTAGGGCCGGCGCCGCCAGGTGAATCGGAACGGCGGGTCGTCGGGCAATAACCACACCGCCACAATCGGCTCCGGCGGCGCGAACAGGCGCACCGGGCGCGGCGGCTTTGCCGTATTCCCGGCGCTTCCCTTCCTTGTCATTCCGGAGCCGACCGCAGGTCGGAATCCGGAACCCATATTCCAGAGGCCTGTGCTCATGGGTTCCGGGTTCGCCGTTGCACGGCGCCCCGGAATGACACAGGGGTTGGCGTCGCGGCTCTTCTCGATCGGCACGGCTACCGAGGCGCGTTCCGGGATGTGACTTTCGCGCGCCTCGAGGCGGCCGATCGCGGCGAGCCCGAGTCGCGCACCGAGGCGGTCGAGCAGCGGCGCGATGCCCCCATCCCAACCCTCCCCCGCCGCAAATCTACCCCCTCTCCCCCAGTGGGGGAGAGGGTTGGGGTGTGGGGGTGACAGCTGCAGCTTCGGTGCAGCCCCCCTCACCCGGCCCTCTCCCCCCGATGGGGGGAGAGGGTTCTCTTGAGGTGGGAGTGGCGGCAACTTGATCTGCTCCGCCGCCAGCTTCTCGGCGGTGAACAGCGCGAGGATCATGTCCTCGACCCCGAGTCCGGGATCGACCGTGTCGAGTTTTGCTGCCAACAAGCCGGCGAGATGGTGCGGATCGCGGCTCGGCCGGGCGGTGCCGAGGCGGATGTGCTCGACCCGGCCGTCGATGCGGTGAAAGGCGAGACCGAGGCGGCGCGCGCCCATCCCCTCGCGGGCGAGGCGCGTCACCAGATCCAGCGCGAGCCGCTCGATGGCGCGGGCAAGGTCGGCGGGGTCGGCGATCGGCTCGGCAAAGCTGAGGCGCACCCGCCGCACCGGCGCCTCACCCAAGGGCGACAGCGGCTCCGGCAGGTCGCCCCATGCCTGGTCGAGACGGCGCGCCACCGATTCGCCGAAGCGCCGGGCGAGCGCATCGCGCGGCATCGGGTAAAGCTCGCCGATGCGCTTCAATCCAATCCGGCGCAATCCGGCAGCGGTCGCGGGATCGAGCCTGAGCGCTTCGACCGGCAATGGCGCCAGCGCCGCGCGCTCTTCGCCGGACGGCGGCAGCGCCGGCCGGTCGCCCGCTGCGGCGAAGCGCGCCAGGGCCCAGGCGGCACCCAGCGTGCCGGCGATGGCGATGCGCTGGGCGATTTGCAGTCGCTCGAGGCGCCGCGCGAGATCGGCGACAAGCGCCGCCTCGCCGCCCCACAGATGGGCGCAGCCGGTAACCTCGATCTTGATTCCGTCGATCCCGTCCGGCGCGGTCCACGGGCTGTAGCGGGTGCACCATTCGGCGAGCCGGGTGAGCGCTGCCGCGTCGGCCTGCGACTCGGCCGGCGCGGCAGCGAGAGCGGGCAGGAACGACAGCGCGTCGGCGAGCGCCATGCCGGGGGCCAGCCCGGCCGCCGCTGCGGCAGGATTGACGGCAGCGATGAGGCGCCGTCCGCCGGCCGCGACCACGGTGGCGAACGGCGCCTCGTCAGCCGGCGCGTCGGACGACAGGCTCGGCACCGACCCGAGCCGGCGCAGCCGGTCGATCGGCCAGCCCGGCAGAAAGAGATACATGACCCGTCGCATCGGCGACCTCCACATCCCAGGCGCCAGGTGCGCCGCCGCGCACGCGCAGCAGCGCGACTCGCCAGCGCGGCCGCCCGACTCCCAACCCCCACCCT
>DASYUS010000090.1:0-4536 GCA_036000945.1 Allostellaceae bacterium | reverse complement strand
GCAGGGCATGGGCGGGATCGGCGGGGTCGGCGCGCGCCAGGGCGAGGTCAAGGCCGCCGAGATGAAATACGAGGAGGGCCGGCCCGGCGGGTTCGACCCGCACAAGCGCATCCCCGACATGGATTCGGACGGGATCGACGCCGCGTTTCTCTATCCGAGCATGGGCCTCTTCGCCGGCGCGGTGCACGAGCCCGGCCTCGCCGGCGCGCTGTGCCGCGCCTACAACCGCTGGCTCGCCGACTACTGCAATCCCTATCCCGACCTGCTGTTCGGCATCGCGATGATTCCGATGCAGTCGGTGCCGCATGCCATCGAGGAGCTGAAGTTCGCGCGCAAGGAATTGGGCTTCCGCGGTTGCTTCCTGCGGCCCAACCCCTATCACGGCAACAAGATGATCAACGATCCGATGTACGAGCCGTTCTGGGCCGCGGCCGAGGACCTCGACATCGCGATCGGCTTCCACGAGGGCGGCTCCTCCGGCATGCCGACGGTCGGCATCGACCGCTTCGAGGGGCGCGCCGCCAAGCACATCGTCAGCCACACGATGGAGATGATGCTGGCCTGCCTCGCGGTCATTTGGGGCGGGGTATGCGAAAAGCACCCGAAGATCCGCATCGGTTTTCTCGAATCGGGCGGCGGCTGGATCGCGCCATGGCTCGACCGCATGGACCGCCACTTCGACGATCAGGGGTTCAACGACAGCGGGCTGAAGACGCGGCCGAGCGACCTCTTCCGGCGCAATTGCTGGATCTCGTTCGAGCCGGTCGAGGGCTCGCTCAGGGTGCTGGCCGACTATATCGGCCCCAACAAGATCATGTGGGCGACCGACTACCCGCACCGCGACGGCTTCTTCCCCGGCGCCCCCGGCATGGTGCGCGAGCGCCTCAAGGGCACCTCGCCCGAAACGCAACACGGCGTCCTCGCCGGCGGTGCGATGGGCTTTTACGGGCTGAACTGAGCGAGGAGGGATATCCCACCTGGTCACCCCCGGCTTGACCCGGGGATCTCCGGCAGCCCCTCTCCCCGCCGAGCGGGGAGAGCGCTTTCGCGTCGCCGAGGACAGGCAACAGAGGGGAGCTCCGGGTAAGCCGAAGCTTGACCGTAAGCGGTTGTTTGACGCCTAATTCGTTAGAGCAGAACGTTCGCAACGAATGCCGCAGGCTTCAAAGCGCAGCGGCAGGCGCGAGGCGCTGCGATGGCAACCGTGACCTATACCTGGACCAACGTCGTCGACAGTTTTTTTGTCAACGACGCAATCACCGCCGGCAATCAGGAGTGGGCGGCGATCACCGCGATCAACGGCGGGGCGGACTACTTCACCCTATGGAGTGACCCTTCGCCCGACCTGTCGGTTGAGGGGCGCATCATCGGCAGCGACGGCACGCCGACCGGCAGCCAGTTCCCGGTCACCTCCACCACCGCCGCCGCTCAGTTTCAATCCAGTATCGCGCAGCTGACCGGCGGCAATGTGATCGTCAGCTTTACCGACACCAGCGCCGACGCCGGCGGCGATATCCGCGCCCGCCTGTTTACCTCGGCCGGTACCCCGGTAGGCTTGGATTTCGGCCTGAGCACGGGGACCAACGATAACGACAGCGATTCCGACGTGGCCGCGCTGGCCGATGGCGGCTTCGTGGTCAGCTGGACCCGCAATTTCGGCAGCGACGTGGACATCGAGGTCCAGGTATTCAATTCCGATGGGAGCGCCCGCAGCGAGCTTATCGCAGTCGATTCCCTGACAACGCTGAACACGTACTCATCCCAAGTGGCGGGGTTGACCGGCGGCAATTTTGTGGTGGTGTGGCAACAGGAACCGACCGCCGGCGGCGACACCGAGGTCAAGTACCGGATGTACGACGCGTCTGGATCAACGCTGACCGCCTCGACATTGATCGACACCACCGGCTCGATCAACAAGGACATCCAGGTCGTCGCACTGCAGGATGGCGGCTTCGCGGTGGCCTATACGGACAACGGCTGGGGCATCGACGGCGTCGAAATCACCGTAAAGATCTTCAATGCCGACGGCACCGCGCGCACCGGCTTCCTGAGGGCCAATACCGACACTGCGGGGGGCCAGTTCAGTCCGACGCTGACGGTGATGTCGAACGGCTACCTGCTGGTCGGCTGGAGAGACGGCGCAGGCAATCTCTTCTACCAGGCCTACGACGCCAACGGCAACGCGATCGGAGCCAATTTTTTGGCCGCGGGCGGCGTCGTCGAGGGCGAGGTCGCGGCGCTGTCCGGCGGGCTGGTGGCCAATGTCCGCAGCAGCACCATCGTCGACGCCGGCGGCGACCAGTCGATCCGCAGCTCGGTCGACGAACTCACCCGCACCACCATCGGCGACGGCACGAACGAGGTTCTGACCGGCGATTCTTTGTCCGACAAAATCTACGGCATGGGCGGCGACGATGTGCTCAACGGCTTTGGCGGTGACGACGCCCTGGACGGCGGCGATGGCAACGACACGCTGAATGGCGGCGGCGGCAACGATGCGCTGCTCGGCGGCGCCGGCGCCGACGCGCTGTACGGCGGCGGCGGGAACGACACGTACTTTGTCGACAATGCCGGCGACTGGCTGACCGAGGCGTCGAGCGCCGGCATCGACAAGGTCAACACCTCGCTGGCGAGCTATACGCTCGGCGCCAACGTCGAGAACCTGACCTTCTTCGGCTCCGGTAACTTCGCCGGCACCGGCAACACCCTCGACAACTACATCGCCGGTGCTGCCGGCGATGATACCTTGAACGGCGGAGGCGGCGACGACATCCTGGAGGCCCACGATGGCAACGACACGCTGAATGGCGGCGGCGGCAACGATGCGCTGCTCGGCGGCGCCGGCGCCGACACGCTGATCGGCGGCGGCGGCAACGACGCCTACTATGTCGACAATGCCGGCGACGTGGTGAGCGAGGGGTCGAGCGATGGCACCGACACGGTCAACACCTCGCTGGCGAGCTACACGCTCGGCGCCAATGTCGAGAAGCTGACCTTCACCGGCGCCGGCAGCTTCGCGGGGACCGGCAACGCCCTCGACAACTTCATTTTCGGCGGCGATGGCAACGACACGCTGATTGGCGGCGCCGGCAACGACTGGCTGAACGGCGGCGGCGGCGCCGACGCGCTGAGCGGCGGCGGCGACAACGACACCTATATCGTCGACAACACCGGCGACGTCGTGACCGAGGCGTCGAGCGCGGGCACTGACCTGGTCGGGACGTTTCTGGCGAGCTACACGCTCGGCGCCAACGTCGAGACCCTAACGTTCATTGGCTCCGGCAACTTTTCCGGGACCGGCAACTCCCTCGACAACGTCATCTTCGGCGGCGCCGGCAACGACACGCTGCGCGGCGGTAGCGGCGCCGACTGGCTGAGCGGCCTCGCCGGCAACGACACGTACTACGTCGACAATGCCGGCGACGTCGTGGTGGAGGAGTCGAACGCCGGCATCGACACCGTCAACACCTCGCTGTCGAGCTATACGCTCGGCGCAAACGTCGAGAAGCTGACGTTCACCGGCGTGGGCGGCGACTTTGCCGGCACCGGCAACGGCCTCAACAACGTCATCACCGGCGGCGGCGGCGCCGACACCTTGCGCGGCGGCACTGGCGCCGACACACTGATCGGCGGCGCCGGCAACGACACGTACTATGTCGACAATGCCGGCGACGTCGTGACCGAAGCCTCCGGCGGTGGCACCGACACCGTCAACACCTCGCTTCTGAGCTACACGCTCGGGGCCAACGTCGAGAAGCTGACGTTCACCGGCGTGGGCAGCTTCGCCGGCACCGGCAACACCCTCAACAACACGATCACCGGCGGCACCGGCAACGACACGCTGATCGGCGGCCAGGGCAACGACACTTTGATCGGCGGCGGCGGCAACGATACGCTGCGCGGCGGGCTCGGCAACGACCAGCTGACCGGCGGCGCCGGCAACGATGCGTTCCGCTTCGACACCGCGCTCGGGGCGAGCAATGTCGACCAGATCTTCGACTTCAGCAGTGTCGCCGACAAGATCCTGCTGGACGATGCCGTGTTCACCGCCGCCGGCGCAGCCGGAACCTTGGCGGCCGGCGCCTTCGTCACCGGCAGCGCGGCGGCCGATGCCGACGACCGCATCATCTACAACAACGCCACCGGCGCTCTGATCTACGACTCGAACGGCACCGGCGCCGGCGGCGCGACGCAGTTCGCCCTCTTGTCCACCGGCCTTGCCCTCACCAACAGCAACTTCACGGTCGTGTGAGCGCCGATGCGCAACCGGACGCCGCCGGTCCGGCGGGACGATGGGGTTCTCGGGTTCGGCTGACCCGGCGGGCGCCGCGACGGGCCCTCCTTCGGCACCGAACGACCCGCCTTTACCCCTCGCCGCCGGTACGGGGAGAGGAGTTTTCATGCGGTAGCCGGGATCGGCCGCTTCGCGCGGCGACGCAATCGCGCGAGACAGACTGGAATTCCGCATCTCGATCGCACCCGACAGTTGCCCGAGCGGATCTAAAGCGCAATCATAGCAACAAATTGCCGTAAATT
>DASYUS010000089.1:0-7139 GCA_036000945.1 Allostellaceae bacterium | reverse complement strand
CCCGTTTCTATTGATCGGCGGCGCGATCCTGGCGCCGACGGGCTACGCCCAGACCTTCCTCCTGTCCGGGCGGCGATGGCCGATCGCCTTGGCGAACCTCGGCGCTGGGCTGTGCCTGGCGGCCGCGCTTGCGCCGGCCGTTGCGGCATGGAATATCCCGGGCGCGGTGCTGGCGACCGCTGTCGCCTGGCTGATCCGGGCCTTGATGCTGATCGGGCTGGGGGAAATTCACGGCGCCCGCACGCCAAGCGGATGCGCGGCGGTTGCCGGTCCATCTGTCGGCGACCGTTCGCCGTTTTGACGTTTCGCTAATCTGGCGGCGGATATCCTCTGTGTTTCTTCGCTGCGATCGGCATCGCATCCGATGACTCTCCGCACCCGCCCGATCGCGGCGCCGGCCGCGACCCCGCCCTCGCGGCTTGTGGCTGCTGCGTGGGGCCTGTTGACCGTCGCCTCTCTGCTGGTGTTTTGCCTGCTGACCGCCGGCCCGACCGGCGCGCGGCTGATCTATGGCTGGTTTATCGGCATCTCGCCCGTTCGCGTGATCCCCCTCGCAGCGTTGCTGCTTGGCGGCATCGGCATGGCGATGATGTTGCGGGCCATGGGCTTGGCGCCTCACACCGCGTCGTTGGCGAGCATCCTGGCGGCGGATTGGCGGCGGCGCTTGGCGTTCTTCGTTGCCGTGGGGATCGCCCTCTCTCTTGTTGTCGTGTGGATCTTGCGGGCGTTCCCCAACTCGGGCGACGAATTCGCCTACCTTTTCGAGGCCCGGACGTTTGTCGCCGGCCGGCTGTGGAACCCGCTGCCCGCCGTACAGGAGCTGTTTCAGCAATACCGCATCGTTTACCGGGGCTCGAAATGGCTCTCGGGCTATCCGCCGGGCTGGCCCCTCATCCTCAGCGGCGGCCTGGCTTTGAGCTTGCCGGCCTGGCTTGTCGCGCCGCTGTGCGGCGGGTTGCTGCTGTTCGCAGTGGCGGCGCTCGGCGTGCGGCGCGACGGCCCGCTAGGCGGGCTGCTCGCGGCGGCGCTTGTGGCCTTGTCGGCGTTTTATCTGTTCAATGCCGCTTCCTATTTCCCTCATGTCCTCGCGGCTTCGGCCGGATTGTTGTTTTGCTGGGCGGCGAGTGCATTTCTCGACCGGCCAAAGGCGTCCACGGCGCTGCTTGCCGGGGCGGCGCTCGGTGCTCTCGGCCTCATTCGCCCGGTCGACGTGCCGATTTTCGTGCTGGCCTTCGCGATCGAATTCTTCTGGCGGAGCCGAGCGCTGCATTACCGCCGGGTCCTGGCGATGGTGCTCGCCGGCTTGCCGTTTCTGGTCCTTCTCGGGCTCTTCTATTTCGCGATCAGGGGATCGCCGCTGCCCGCGGCGGGCGAAAGCACCCGGTTCGGGCTGTCCCCGGTCGATGAGCATGGTCAGCATTTTACACTGCTGTATCAGCTGGCGACGGTGCTGGTTCGTCTCGTGTCGCTCGCCGAGTGGACCTCGCCACTCCTGGTCCTCGGGTATATCGCCGCCTTTGTTCGCCTGGCGGTGCAACGTCGGCTGAGCACAATCGATCTGGTGTTTCCGGCATTCATCCTCGCGTTCGTCCTGATCCCGCTCGACGGCGCCAATCAGTATGGCCCGCGCTATTATTTCGAGGCGTTTCCGTTCGCCGTCCTGACACTCGTCTCGGGGCTGGCGCCGGTGTTGCAGGATGCCGCGCGACCGCAGCCTCGGGCATTCGCCTGGTTTCTGCTAATCGCTCACGGCGCGCTCTCGGTGCTGGGGTTTGTTTTCATCGCCTACTGGATGCGCACGCTGGTCGACCAGCGCATGGACCTCTACGATCAGGTGGAAGCGCTAGGCCTGCGCAACGCCATCGTCGTCGTCCGGTCGAGCACGAGCAGCATCTACCCGATGAAGCCGCCCGATCTGGTGCGCGACGGCATCGAGATCGGCGGCGACGTGATCTACGTGCTCGACATTCCGGACCGCCTGCCCGAGCTGCAGCGTACCTTTCCGCAGCGGCAATTTTATGTCTACGAGCGCGACATCGCGAACCCGGTCGGCTCGCTCCGTCCGTTTAGCGTCGACGGCAGGTCGAAGTCCGGCGACTGAAGCGGTTGCGCGTAGGAGCGCGGCCTCACTGTCGGCCCGGCCCGGCGCCATCGGGCGGCGCGCGCAGCTGCGGTGGAAACCACATTTGCGGCAGCGGGCGCGGCGTGCACCCGCCAGTGCGGCGGGCGACGCAAATTTCGCCGAAACATTGCGCCGGGGTGAAGCCAAGAGTGGCCGATATCGGGCGCGCCGCGACATCCGCGCTATCGTAAATCAGCGTATCGAACGCGGCGGCGTCGGCGGTCAGCTCGCCTTCGTCGGCGGGCCAATACATCGGTACCGGACGATGCAGATAGGTGTAGCCGCCATAGCGGACCCAAGCATTCTCGCCATAAAGGCCGATGCCGCAGGGCGGCGTCATCCGCTGGACGAACGACATCGCCAGGAGTTCATTATGGGCGCGGCTGCGCAGCGCAGCGAGGGCTGCCCCGGACCACACACCGAACGCGACGGCGCACCAACCACTTGCCATCACCACGGCGGCGAGCGTTGCGGCCACCCGCCGCCGGACGCCGCGCCGGTGCAGCGCTTCGCCCGCCAGACGAGTCAACTCGGCCAGCGCGACAGCGACCAGCACCATCGCCGGCACCACCGCCGGGTAGATGAACCGGTACTCCTTGTGCGGGATCGCCGAATGCACCGCAACGATGACGAGCAGAACCGCGAGCAATGCCGGGAGGCGCCGGGCTCCCAGCGCAACCAGCAGCAGCACGAACGGCGCGGCCGCCAGCCAGACGCCCAGTTCGCCGAGCAGGTAATACAGCCACGGCTCGACGCTGAACTCAGAGCTGATGCCGAGATAGAGGTTGTAGTAAAGGTTGCGCCATACCGACGCCAGCGGCTGGCCGAGGGTCAGCCAATCGAAGGCCGCGCCGGCGGCCAGCGCCAGGACGCCGCCGCCGAATATCGCAGGCAGCCGCCGGCGCCAGTCGTCGCCGGTTGGCCACAGGGCGGCGACGGCGACTGCAGGGGCGAGCTGAAGGCGCAACAGGGCGATGATGCCGAGCAGTGCGCCGGCGCCGACCAGCCGTCGCCGATCGGCCACCTGGTAACCCGGCGCGATCAGGTAAAACGCGATGACCAGGAGGTGGGCGGCGACCACCTCGTTCAGCGCGCGGGCGCCGAAATAGACCAGCTCCGGCGCTACCGCGACGACCGAGGCGGCGACGAACGCCGGTGCCAGCCCAAAGAACCGCCGGCACCACAGAAAGCAGCACACGACCGGCGCCGCCGATAAAAGACCGAGCCCGACGGCGATTATGGGAAGGTAGTAGGCGGGGCCGTCGCCGAACATCCGGGCGATGTCGATCAGCCCGGCGATCGCCCCCGGCAACAGCCAAGAACGCATGCCGACTTGGAATTCCCACGGCACCAGGCCATAGCCGTAGACTAGGCGGTGGGCCTGTTCGGTGGTCTGAAAGATCTCGTCGCCCCAATTCATGCTGGGGGCGAACACGATCGGGACGAGGCGCAGCGCGACCGCCAACAGCACAAGGCACAGCAATCCGCCAGCTTCCGCCAGCCGGTGGCGCCCCGTCGCGCCGGCGTCGTCAGTCGAAAGCTCCGGCAGCGCGGTCACCTTTGCTCCCAGGTCGTCGAGGATATCCTGATCTGCAGCCGGAGCTTAGCAGCGGAGCGGTCGAGAGACGATCAACGACGGCGCTTGAGAGCGTCGCCGCCGCATCCCATGTTGAGGCACTGCACGCCGGCGCCATAAGATTGCCGCTGCGAGCCTATCCGGGAGAGCCTTATCGATGCCAGCCTTGCAGCCGGCGCGCGGCACGCAAGACCTGTTGCCCGAGACGGCGCGGCGTCACCGCCGGGTCAGCGAGACGGCGCGCGAAGCGGCGGCGCTCTACGGCTTTGCCGAGATCGCCACACCGGTTTTCGAATTCACCGAGGTCTTCGCCCGGCCGATCGGCGAGCACACCGACATCGTCGCGAAGGAGATGTACACCTTCAAGGACCGCGGCGGCGAGGAGGTGACGCTGCGCCCGGAAAATACCGCCGGAGTGGTGCGGGCGGTGTTGTCGAACGGCCTCACCCAAGCGACGCCGCTCAAATTCTTCTATTCGGGCCCGATGTTCCGCTACGAGCGGCCGCAAAAGGGCCGCTTCCGCCAGTTCCACCAGATCGGCGTCGAGCTGTTGGGGGTGGCAACGCCGCAGGCCGACATCGAAGTCATCGCGCTCGGCCAGCGGATTCTGAAGGAGCTTGGAGTCGGCGACCGGGTCGTGCTGGAATTGAACACCTTGGGCGACCCGGAAAGCCGCGCCGCCTATCGCGAAGCGCTGGTGGGTTACTTTGCCGCGAGGCGGTCCGAGTTGTCGGAGGACAGCCGCCGACGCCTGGAGACCAACCCCCTGCGCATCCTCGATTCGAAGGACCCCGGCGACATTCGGCTCAACGCCGAAGCGCCGGCGTTCGATGCCTACCTGAACGACGAGTCGTACGAATTCTACGGCCGGGTTCGCGACGGTCTTGCCCTCCTCGGCATCCCCTATCGGCACAACCCGCGGCTCGTCCGCGGTCTGGATTATTACACCCACACCGCCTTCGAATTTGTCACCACCGATCTCGGCGCGCAGGGCACGGTCATGGGCGGCGGTCGCTATGACGGCCTCGTCGAGTTGATGGGCGGGCCGGCGATGGCCGGGGTCGGCTGGGCCGCGGGGATCGAACGGCTGGCAATGCTGATCGGCGAGCCGCCGGCGCCGCAGCGCCCGGTCGCCCTCGTGCCGATCGGCGAGGAGGCGGAAACCTTCGCGCTGCACCTCGCCGAGGAGTTGCGCGGCGGCGGGCTCGTTGTCGATCTCGGTTATTCCGGGAATCTCGGGCGCCGGATGCGGCGGGCCGACCGGATCAGCGCGCGCGCCGCTGTGCTGCTCGGCGATGACGAACTGGCCCGCGGCGTCGCCACCGTGCGCGACCTCGACAGCGGCGCGCAGAGCGCCGTTGCCCTCGACGCCTTGGTGGCGCACCTGAAGGCGCTCGGCGCCTGAACGGCAGCACCATGGACGCCGTCCTCGAATCGCGCTTCGACCAGCTGCTGCGGCGGCATGCCGAGCTGGGCGCGGCGCTGTCGGCGGCCGGGGTCGGCGGCGCCGAGTTTGCCAGGCTGTCGAAGGAGTACAGCGAGCTTGGCCCGATCGTCGGCGGCATCGAGAATTTGCGCCGCACCGAGGCCGAGCTTGCGGCGACCGCTGAGATGGCGGCGTCGGCCGACGATCCCGAGATGAAGGCCCTTGCCGAGGAGGAGGCGCGCGCGCTCCGCGTGCGCCTGCCCGAGCTCGAACTTGCCGTCAAGCTGTCGCTGCTGCCGAAGGACGAGGATGACGAGCGCAATGCGATCCTCGAAATCCGCGCCGGCACCGGCGGCGAAGAGGCGGCGCTGTTCGCGGCAAATCTCTTCCGCATGTATCAGCGTTATGCCGCGCTGCGCGGCTGGCGTTTCGAGCTGCTCGACCTGTCGGAGACCGGGCTTGGCGGCTGCAAGGAGGCGGTGGCCTCGATCACCGGCCGCGATGTCTTCGCCCGGCTCAAATACGAATCGGGGGTGCACCGGGTGCAGCGCGTGCCCGAAACCGAAGCGTCGGGCCGCATCCATACCTCGGCGGCGACCGTCGCGGTGCTGCCGGAGGCCGAGGAGGTCGACGTCACGATCGACGACAAGGATCTCAGAATCGACGTGTTCCGGGCCAGCGGGCCGGGCGGACAATCGGTCAATACCACCGACAGCGCGGTCAGGATCACCCACCTGCCGACCGGGCTCGTCGTCATCCAGCAGGACGAGAAATCGCAGCACAAGAACAAGGCGCGCGCCATGAAGGTGCTGCGCGCCCGGCTCTACGAGATGGAACGCGAGGCGCTCGCCGCCACGCGCGCCGCCGACCGCAAGAGCCAGGTCGGCAGCGGCGACCGCTCCGAGCGGATCCGCACCTACAACTTCCCGCAGGGGAGGGTGACCGACCATCGCATCAACCTGACCCTCTACAAGATCGACAAGGTGATGTCGGGCGAGGCGCTCGACGAGATCATCGACGCGCTGACCGCCGCCGACCGCGCCGCCAAGCTCGCGATGGCGGCGGCGTGAGGCTCGGCAACCCTCACCCCCCCACCGCTGCCGCGATGGGTCCCACCCTCTCCCGCACTGCGGGAGAGGGTGCCGACCCCGGGCTTGATCCGGGGGCGGCGGGTGAGGGTAAGGGCGACGCAACGATCGGCTCCGCGCTTGCTCAGGCTGCTGCGGCGCTGGCGGCGGCCAGTGTCGATGAGCCGCGGCGACACGCCCGGCGGCTCATTGCTGCGGCGCTGCAGCTTTCGACCGCGGAGGTCTTTGCCCATCCCGAGCGCCTGCTGTCCTCTGCCGAGGCGACTCGCATCGCGCAGCTGCTGGGCCGGACGATCGCGCGCGAGCCGTTGAGCCGGATCGTCGGCGCGCGCGAGTTCTGGGGGCTCGATTTCCTCTTGTCTGCCGACACGCTCGACCCGCGCCCGGAGAGCGAGACCGTGGTCGAGGCGGTGTTGGCGCGGCTGCCCGACCGCACCGCTTCCTACCGGTTTCTCGATCTGGGAACCGGCACCGGCTGCCTGCTGCTGGCGCTCCTATCCGAGTTCCCGCGGGCCTCTGGCGTCGGCATCGACATCGTGCTCGGCGCCGTCCGGACCGCGCGCCACAATGCCCGGCTCCTCGGCTTCGGCGCCCGCGCGGCATTTCTGGTGGGGGATTGGGCCGAGGCCGTCTCCGGCCATTTCGATGCCGTCGTCGCCAACCCGCCCTACATCCCCACCCCAGAGATCGCCGGGCTGATGCCGGAGGTCAGGAACCACGACCCGCGCCGGGCGCTCGACGGCGGCGAAGACGGAATTTCGGCCTATCGCGCGATCGCCGCGGAGCTGCCCCGGCTGTTGCTGCCCGGCGGCTTGTTCGTGGCCGAGATAGGCTCTGGTCAGGCCGATTCGGTCGCCGCGATCCTGAGAAAGCATGCCTTTGTCATCGACGGGGTTGCCGCCGACCTCGCCGGCATCGTTCGCTGCA
>DASYUS010000088.1:0-11540 GCA_036000945.1 Allostellaceae bacterium | reverse complement strand
GCGAGATCGGCCCGTGCTGGTAATGCATGTCGAGCCGCGGCTTGTTGCAGCGCCCGACGATGCCGCGGATCAGTACCGGGTGGTGCTTGCAATCCTTGGCGCGCTCGGCCGAGGTGACGATGATCGCCGTCGCGTTGTCGGTCTCGACGCAGCAATCGAGGAGGTGCAGCGGCTTGCAGATGAAGCGGCTGTTGATCACGTCCTCGACGGTAAAGCGCTTCTTGTAATAGGCCTTCGGGTTGTTCGAGGCGTGCCGGCTGTGAAACATCTTCACATGCGCGACCTGCTCGGGTGTCGTGCCGTAATCGTACATGTGGCGCATAAAGGTCGGCGCGAAACTCTGCCCGGCGCTCTGCCAGCCATAGGCGCGGCTGTGCACCGCGTCGCCGGCAACCGGCGCCGCCGAGCGTGCTCCTGTGCCGCCGATCCGCACCTGCGAAAAGCCGTTCATCGAGCGGAAGATCGCGACGGTCTTGCACATCCCGGCTTCGATGATGCCGATCGCGATGCCGATGATGGCCTCGGTCGACGAACCGCCGCCGACCACATCCATGTAGAAATTGAGGCGGATGCCGAGGTCGCCGGCGATAAAGGTGGCGCTCGTCGAGTCGCCGCCCGAGTAGTCGAGCATGCCGTCGATGTCGCCCGCTTTCAGCCCGGCGTCGAGGATCGCGTTCCTGACCGCCCACGTGCCCAAGGCCCGCGTCGTCTTGTTCGAGCCGCGGGTATAGGTGGTCTCGCCGACGCCGACGATCGCGTATTTGTCGCGCAGATAGCGAGGCGTCGTCGCATCGACCTCTTGTCGCGGTAACGGCATGGGTGTGTCTCCGTAATCTTTCCGGCTACCGCCGGATCTTCCTCAGGGTTCGCCGAGCAGAGCCCGCAGCTTCGAGAGCAGTTCCGGCAGTTCTTCGGTCGTGCTCTGCCATACGATGTCGGAATTCACGTCGAAGTACACGTGGGTTAAACGGTTGCGCATGCCGATAATGTCACCCCAAGGGATGTCCGGCGAGTTCTCTCGTGTACTTGCAGAGAGCCGGCTCGCCGCCTCCCCGAAGATCTCGATGGCCTTGATCGTCGCCAGAAACAGCATGCGGTCATCGTCAAGATCGCTGCGCGCGCGGCCGGCGAGAAACCCTATCGCTGCTTCTGCTGCCTCGATCATGTGTCGAATCCGCGTCAGATCATCAGGCGGCAAATTGCACCTCCGCCTCGCGCAGGATCTCATCCCTAAAGTATCGGCTGAGGTCTTGCGGAGTCCGCAGATCGACGCGCCGTCCTCCCAGGAGCGAAGACAATTCGCGCTCAATACGCGCCAGCCTCAGAAAACCCGGTACCGCCCCGACCTCGAACTCCACTAGCAGGTCCACGTCGCTATCGGGACGATCGGTGCCCTTGCGCACCGACCCGAACAGCGCCAGCCGCCGAATGCGATACTGGCGACAGAGGCTCTCTAAGGCCTCCTTGTCGTACGACAGCGTGCTCACTTGTCCCAACCTCTTTTTGATCCCGCGGGCTTGTTTGCCGGGTCCACCCGCGCACGACGGCGTTCTCCACAAAACCTTGCGTTACCAAAGCCTATAGAACTTCAGCGCGGTGTTGTAAAACATCGCATTCTTTTCGTCGTTCGAGTAGTTCTCGGCGACGCGCTTGAACGCGTTCCACAAATTGGCGTAGCTGCACATCCCCTTGTCGACCGGGAAGTTGCTTTCGAACATGCCGCGGTCGGGACCGAAGGCTTCGATGCAGGTGTCGAGATAGGGCTTCCACGCGCGCGCCAGCTGCTCGGAGGAGGGCGCCTCGGGTTGGTGGCCCATCTCGAAGCCCATCAATGACGGCATGCCGAGCCCGCCGAGCTTGATGTAGACGTTGGGAAACTGCCCGAGCTTGGAGATTTGTGTGCTCCACTCGGCGAAGACCTCCTTGCGCTTCTCGGCATAGGGGCCGACCGCCAGGGCGCCGCCGATATGGTTCAGGACAATCTTGGTTTCGGGGAAGGCGCGGGCGAGATCGATCAAATCGCCGAGCTGCGAATGGAACATCCACGCCTCGAACGTCAGGTTCAACGGCGCCAGCGCGGCAAAGCCCTCGCGCCACGCGCGGTCGAGGTAGAGCCCCTCGCCGGAGCCGGAGGTGAAGACGCGTAGGCTCGGGTCGGCGTGCCAGGTCGCGCCGTTGCGGATGCCGCGGAAGCGCCCGCCCGAGAGGATGATGTGCTGTTCGAGGACGCCCTTGGCGCGGCTGCCGATGCGGAAATCGACATTGCCGATGATGCCCTTGCAGGCCCGCGCCTCACCGTATTTGCCGCTTTCGCTCATCGCCGCGACGCCGGCGACGAATTGCGTCTCGCCCCAGGAGCGCGTTTCGGGTGGGCCGTCGGCGCGGTACATCTCGCGGCATTCGAGAAACACCGTGGCGCGGATGTTGTGGCCGCTGCCCAGATCCTCCATCAAATCGTGGAACAGGTAGCGGTTGCCCGGGCGGTCCCACAAATGGTGGTGCGGGTCGATGATCGGCCGGTCGGGTTCGAGCGCCTTTTCCTGCGTCGCGGCGAGCCAATCCTTGCGGATCGGCAGGTGGCGCTGGGTCGGGGCGGCGGAGCTCTGCATTGTCTGCGGTCCTCCCGGATTGCGGTTGTCCGTTGGACCAAGTCTGCCCCCGCCCGGCGGCTAATGCCACGGGTTTATCCGGCGGGTCTGGATTGCGATTGACGGTAAGGGAGCAGAGCCTTACATGACACCGGTCCAATGGAGCTTCACATGACAACCCTGACGGTCACCGCCAAAGGACAAATCACCCTGCGCAAGGAGGTGTTGCGGCACCTCGGGGTTGCTCCCGGCCAAAAGGTCGAGGCGGAGATGCTGCCGGACGGTCGGCTCGAACTGCGCGCCGCTCAACCAAAAGGATCGATCGACGACGTCATCGGGTGTTTGTATCGGCCCGGAACCAAGCCGTTGACGATTGAGGAAATCAAGGAGCTGACGGAAAAAGCCTGGGCCGGCGAGCTGTGAGGATCACCGTCGACACTAACGTGCTCATCCGCATCACGGTCGCCGATGACGCGGAGCAGGCAAGCCTCTCAGAGGCATTGCTGCGAGCTGCGGAACTGATCGCGATACCCCTCACCGCCCTTTGCGAGTTTGTTTGGGTTACGACGCGCGTATATCGACGGGATAGGCGAGAGGTAGCGGAGGCGATCCGTGCCTTCCTCGCTATCCCCGCCGTGTCGGTCGACCGGCCGGCGGTCGAGGCCGGTCTCGCACTGCTTGATGCGGGGGGCGATTTCGCCGATGGCGTCATCGGGTTCGAAGGTCGGCGGCTGGGTGGGGAGGTGTTCGCCAGCTTCGACCGCGACGCCGTCAGGTTGATCGCGGCGATCGGCGGCGAAACCCGATTTCTCGGCCGAAGCTGATCGGAAAGGAAGGGCGGCTTGCGCAAGTCGGCCGGCGCGGGCCGCCTATTTCAGTTCGTTGAAGGGCGGACGCAGGAACAGCGGGCGGCCGACCCGCCAAGGACGAAGACGCTTTTCTCGACGTCCTTGGCCGTGCAGGCTGCGGCCATCGCCTTAGTGTCGCCGCCCGCCGTGGGCCGGAAGTTTTCGGCGATGATGGTGGCGACCTGACGGCGCTGCTGTTCGGTCGCGCCGGCGCGCTGTAATCGGGCCAGAGCATCGGCGCGGTCCTGGGCAAAGGCCCGCGCCAACGTCTCCCGCTCGGGCGCCGTGCGAAAACAGTAGGCGATCAGGGTCTGGTCCTGCGCCCATTCCTTCGCAGTCGCCAGCGCCTGCTCGACGATCGCAGGATCGAGCCGCGACAGAAATTCGTAAATGCCGTCCGAACGTAGCAGCAGCCTGCGCCCATCGGTCGTCTCGACGGTCTCGTCGGCCGCCGCGGGCGCCGGCAGCAGCGCGGCCAGCAACGCCACGGCCAGCGCGGTGGTACCGCCGCGGCGCAACATTGCATCGCTTTCCGGGCTAGACCTTCGCCAGCACCCGTTCGCGAAAGGCGCGCATCTCGGCGATGACTGTGTTCTCCGCCGGGCGCTCGAAATCGAAGTCGATCGCGGTGACCCCGAGATCGCGCAGTGCCCGGATGTCGCCGATGAGATCGGCGTCGCCGCCGGAAAAGAGCCGGCGCTCGCCATCCGAGGCCAATGCCGGCACCGCATCGCCGTAGCGCTTGACGCGGTAGGTCAGGGCCACCGCATCGCGCTTCCGGCCGGCCGCCTCGGTCGCCCGCCGCAGCCGCTCGACGCCGGCCCGGTAGCGCGGCAGCGTGTCGAGCAGGTGGGCATTGTTGCTGCCGATCGGATACCAGGCGTCGCCGAGCCGCGCCGCGCGGCGCAGCGATGGCCCGCTCTCGCCGCCGACCCAGATCGGCGGGTGCGGCCGCTGCACCGGCTTCGGTTCGAGGAGGAGCCCGTCATAATGGACATACTGCCCGGCGATCCGCGGCTTCTCTTCGGTCCACAGCGTGCGGAAGGCGGCGACGTATTCGTCGGTGACCGCACCGCGCTCGGCGAACGGCGTCATCACCACCGCGTCGAACTCGGCCTTCAGCCAACCCGCGCCGATCCCGACGGTGAGCCGGCCCCCCGACAGCACGTCGATCGTCGCCAGTTGCTTCGCCGCCAGCACCGCCGGCCGGTGCGGCACGACCAGCACCGCCAGCACGAGGCGCAGCCGCGTCGTGACCGAGGCGAGCCAGGCGGCCAAGGTCAGCATCTCGTGGCGATAGGCGCTGTCGGTCGAATAGAACGCTCCCGACTCGGAGTAGGGATAGCCGGGCTCGGCCATGTCGGGCAGCGCGACATGGTCGGTGACGGTCAGGTAGTCGTAGCCGAGCGCTTCGCCCTCGCGCGCGATCCGCGCCATGATGTCGGGCATCGCGAGCACGCCGCTGTTCGGCAGGTTGAACCCGAACTCCATCTCCCACTCCTCGTTGGCGTCGCGTCGCGCACAGTTTGCCCCGGCGACGATTGCAAGCGGTAGACGGTTTCACGTCAACCGGCCAATATCGCGGCTTCAATCCGGGGAGGAGAAGACATGAGCCTGACACTCGAAGAAGCCAACCGCATCGTTGCCGGCGCCGTCGCCAAGGCGCGCGAGCTCAACATCAGGGTCAGCGCCGCGGTGTGCGACGCCGGTGGACGCCTCGTCGCCTTCCAGCGCATGGACAACGCGATCTGGGGCAGCGCCTACGGCAGCCAGGGCAAGGCGGTCGCCTCGGCGGCGTTCGGCCGAGCGAGCGGCGAGATGCAAGCGCGTGCCGACCAGCCGACGCCGCGCGGCATCGCCGCCGCCTCGGGCGGCGAGATGATCATGGGGCAGGGCGCGGTGCCGATCATCCGCAACGGCATCGTCGAGGGCGCCTGCGGCGTCGGCGGCGGCACCTCGCAGGAGGACGAAGACTGCGCCCGTGCCGGCGTGGCGCTGCTGTAACGACCGAAAACCCCCTCTCCCCCATTGGGGAAGAGGGTTGGGGTGAGGGGGCACGCCGGCCGCGGAATTGCCTGCCGACTACCCTCACCCGGCCGGCTGCTCGCGCACCGGGCCACCCTCTCCCGCGGTGCGGGAGAGGGTTACGTTGCGGCCAGCTCGTCGAGCCTGGCTGCCAACCGGTCGAGCTCCCAGTCGCGGGCGAGCGCCGCCGCGTTTGCCCAGCTCGGCGTCTGGTCGTCGAGCGCGGGGAGCGGCGCTTCGGCGTCCATCGTCGCAATCCGCCGGTAGAGCCGCAGCTGATCGGCCTGCCCGGCGAGGTTGCCGTCGGCCAGCGCCTCTTCGAGGGTCGGGTATTTGCGCAGCAGTGCGGCGGCGCCCTTGGCGCCGACACCGCGCGCGCCGGGCAGGCCGTCGGACGGGTCGCCGCGCAGCGCGATGAAATCGGGCACCTGGCGCGGCTCGACCCCGTACCGGGCGCGCACCTCGTCGGGGCCGATGCGCAAGAGCTCGCCGCCCTTCACCGGGTGGAGGATCGTCGTCCGCTCGGAGGCGAGCTGAAATGCATCGCGGTCGCCGCTGGCGACGAGCGCATCGCCGCCGCGCCGCCCCTCTTGGGCGACGCCGGCGGCGAGGAAATCGTCGGCCTCGTAGCCCGCCCTCTTGGCGTAGACGAAGCCGCAGGCCGCGACGAATTGCGGCAGCACATCGAGCTGATCGACAATCTCGTCGTCGAATTGCCTTCCGGCTTGATAGGCCGGGTAGAGCTTTTGCCGGTAGGTCGGCGCGCCCAGCGTGTCCCAGCCGACAAGGATGGCGCGCGGCCGCTCGCCGTCATAAAGCCGAAGCAGGGTATTGGCGAAGCCGACGATCGCGCCGCCGCCCAGCCCGCCCCTGCGGCGGATCGATTTCGGCACGGCGTGGTAGGCGCGATGGGCGAACGAATCGCCGTCGACGACGAGGAGCGGCCGGTTCACGAGACCCTGGCTTCCGTGCAGCAAACTCTCGGGTAATATGCACGGGTCGGCGGCATTTGGGCAGGGAGCGCGGCATGAGCGAGACAACGGGCGGGCCGGGGGCGATCGAACGGCCGATCCTGGCCAACGAGCCGGGCGATTACTGGGGCAGCGACGCCGTCGCGCTGATGCTGCGCGAGGTCGATCTGCCCTATGTCGCGCTCAACCCCGGGGCCTCCTATCGCGGGCTGCACGACAGCCTCGTCAACCTGCTCGGCAACAGCAACCCGCAGATGCTCTTGTGCCTGCACGAGGAGCACGCCGTTGCCATCGCCCACGGCTACGCCAAGGTGACGGGACGCCCGATGGGCGCGATCGTCCATTCGAATGTCGGGCTGATGCACGCGACGATGGCGATCTTCGACGCCTGGTGCGACCGCGTGCCGGTGTTCGTGCTCGGCGCCACCGGGCCGGTCGATGCCGCCAAGCGCCGGCCGTGGATCGACTGGATCCACACCGCGCAGGACCAGGGTTCCCTCATCCGCAATTTCTCGAAATGGGACGACCAGCCGGCCTCGGTCGCCGCCGCCGCCGAGTCGGTGCTGCGCGCCTATCGCATGATGACGACGCCGCCCTGCGGCCCGGTTTACATCTGCCTCGACGCCGCGTTGCAGGAGAGCCGGATCGGCGCGCTGCCGGAATTGCCGAGCGCCGATCGCTTCCGCCCGCCGCGCGCCGCCGCTGCCGACCCCGCCGCGCTCGCCGAAGCCGCGGCGCTGCTGCAGGGCGCCGAGCGGCCGCTGATCCTGGTCGGTCGCACCAACCGCGGCGAAGCGGAGTGGCAGCGCCGCGTCCAGCTGGCCGAGGCATTAGGGGCGATCGTCTTGACCGACGCCAAGACCGGCGCCGGCTTTCCGTCGCGCCATAGGCTGCAAGGACCGCCCGCCGGCAACAACCCAAGCGAGGCAGCCTGCGCCCTCATTCGCCAGGCCGATGTGATCCTCAGCCTCGATTGGGTCGACCTCGCCGGCGCCTTCAAGGCGGCGTGCGGCGCCGAGCCGGTGGCCGGCAAGGTGATCCTCGCCTCGCTCGACCACCTCGTGCACAACGGCTGGAGCATGGATTACCAGGGCTTGCCGCCGACCGATCTCCACCTCGCCGTCGAGCCCGACATTGCCGTGGCGGCGCTGCTACCGCTGCTGAAGCCGCGCCAGCCGGGTTGGCCCGACCGTCCGGTCGCGGCGTTGCAGCCGCCCGATCTCGGCGACGGCGCGGCGATCACCCCGCTGGCGCTGGCCGCCGCTCTGCGCGAGGCGGTCGGCAGCCGCCCGACCACGCTGATCCGCGGCCCGCTCGCCTGGGCCGGCAACACCTGGGATGTCGCCCATCCGCTCGACGCGCTCGGCGGCGACGGCGGCGGCGGCGTCGGCGCCGGCCCGGGGATGGCGGTCGGCGCGGCCTTGGCGCTGCGCGGGAGCGGAAGGCTGCCGGTCGCGGTGCTCGGCGACGGCGATTTCCTGATGGGCTGCACCGCCTTGTGGACGGCGGCGCATTACCGCCTGCCGCTGCTCGTCGTCGTCTCCAACAACAACTCGTTCTTCAATGACGAGCTGCACCAGGACCGCATGGCGCGGCAGCGCAACCGCCCGGTGCAGAACCGCTGGATCGGCCAGCGCATCGCCGACCCGGAGCCCGATCTCGGGATGCTGGCGAAGGCGCAGGGCGGCGAAGGCTTCGGCCCGATCCGCCGGCCCGACGAGCTGCCGCGCGCCCTCCGGGCGGCGATCGATTGTGTCGAGGGCGGCGGCGTCGCGGTCGTCGATGTCCGCGTCGAGCCGGGCTACGCCCCGGTCAATTCGGCGTCGATCGCGCGCGGATAAGCCCCGTGGACGGCGACATCAGGCAGGTCCCCGCCGGCACCGACCTCGTCGAGTGGTATTTCGCGCAGGGCTGGACCGACGGGCTGCCGGTCGTGCCGCCGACGCCCGACAAGGTCGAGGTCATGGTCGCCGCGCTCGGCGGCGAGGCGGAGTTCGTCGAGTGCCGGGTGCCGCCACGTCATGGCAGCCTGACCCGCGAGGTGCTGGCGATCAACCTGGTGATGGCGGGGTGCAAGCCGGAATACGCACCGGTCGTGCGCGCCGCGCTGCTGGCGCTGGCACAGCCCGCCTTCAACCTCAACGGCGTGCAGGCGACGACGCACATGGCGGCGCCGCTCTTGGTGGTGAACGGGCCGGTCGCCGGCGCGGTCGGGATGAATGGCGGGGTCAACGCGTTCGGCTCGGGCAACCGCGCCAACGCGACGATCGGCCGGGCGATCCGCCTCGTCTTGCTCAATGTCGGCGGCGGCTGGCCGGGCGACCTCGACAAATCGACGCTCGGCCACCCCGGCAAATACACTTACGCCGTCGCCGAGAACGAGGCCGACAGCCCGTGGGCGCCCTACCACGTCGAGAAGGGGTTTTCCCCCGAGGATTCGACGGTCTTCGTCATCGCCGCCGAGCCGCCGCACAGCGTCACCAACCACGTCGCCGACGACCCCGAGGGCATCCTCGACAGCCTCTCGTCGGCGATGCGCACCATTGCCCACAACAATGCCGTGTCGTCGGGGCATTGCGCCGTCGTGATCGGCCCCGAGCACGCCCGCACCATCGCCGGCAAGGGCTGGACCCGGCACGATGTCCGCAATTACCTGCATATGAACGCCTGGAACCTGTTCCGCGACCTCGCGTTCGACCACCGCTACGGCCGCGTCTACAACCGCAACCTGCCGCGCTGGTACAAGCGCGACCCGGACTCGCGCATCCCGATCGTGCCGAGCCCCGACCACATCCACCTCTTCGTCATCGGCGGCGCCGCCGGCCGCTTCTCCGCCTTCATCCCAGGCTGGGGCCACATGTCGTCGCCGGTGCTGCGCAGTATCGAGGGCGGCGGCAACGCCGCCCCGGTGTGTGTCGATGGGACGTGCTATCTGTAGTCGTCTTTAGCCGTCACCCCCGCGAAAGCGGGGGTCCAGGGCGGTCGGCGCAGCGATGGCCCTGGGTTCCCGCTTTCGCGGGAACGACAACCAAAATGAGGGATACGAAGATGGCTGACGACAGCTTTGAACTCGTGTTCGACCCGCGCGGCCGGGTCGAGGCGGAGCGGGTGGGATTGACGCCGCGGGTCGCGGCAATCGCGGGGCTGCGGCTCGGAGTCCTCGACAACACCAAATGGAATGGCAACAAGCTGCTGCGCAAGACCGCGGCGCGCCTCGACGAGTGCTACGGCTTCGCCGCGGTTAACTACTACCGCAAGGAGAGCTTCTCGAAAGCCGCCGATCCGGCGCTGGTCGCGCAAATCGCCGCCGACAACGACATCGTCCTGACGGCGATCGGCGATTGAGGGTCGTGCACGTCGTGCTGTACGCATGACGGCATCCAACTTGAAGCGCTGGGGCGGCCGACCGCGGTGGTGGTGACGGCCGAGTTCCTGCACGAAGCCGAGGTGCAGCGCGACGCGCTCGGCATGCCGGATCTGATCCCTGTCGTCATCGATCACCCGCTCAGCACGATCTCTGACGCCGAAATCGACGCCCGCGCCGCCCAGGCGGCCGAACAGGCGATCGCGCGGTGGTTGGGTGCCGGCCGATGACCGAGGCATTCGACCACCGCCAGCACCGCTTCCCAGAGAGCCGGTATTTCGAGGATCTCGCGGTCGGCGAGCGCTTCTACATCCCGAGCCGCACCGTCACCGAGGCCAATTTCGCCGCCTTCCAGACCGTCTCCGCCGACAACCACCCGATCCATTACGATGTCGAATACTGCCGCGAGCGCGGCCATCCCGGCCCCTTGGCGCACGGCTTTCAGGTGCTGTGCTTCACCGCCGCCGGCGCCGGCACCTTCGCCCATGTCATCGGCGATTCGCTGATCGCCTTCATCGAGCAGTCTTCGAAATTCCTCAAGCCGGTCTACCCCGGCGACACGCTCTACCCGAGCCTCGCGATCGCCGCGCTGGCGCCGCAGCGCACCACCGGGGTCGTAACGATCGCGGTCACCGTACATAACCAGAGGGACGAACTGGTCTTGACCGGCGAGCAGAAATACCTGCTGCGGAAGCGCAACGCAGAGGGGGCGGTCAGCCCTGCTTGATGATGGCGGCGAGGCGGCCGGCCGCCTCTTCGCACTGCGGGCGCGAGACATCGCGATGCGTTACCGCGCGCACCGTGCGCGGGCCGAGCGCCGAGACGAGCACCCCCGCCTCCCGCGCCCGCGCGACGATCGCTGCGGCGTCGCGGCTGGCGGGGTCGAGGCGGAAGACGACGATGTTGGTCTCGACTGTGGCGAGGTCGAGCGCGACGCCGGGCAGCCCGGCGAGCCGCTCGGCGATCAGTCGCGCATTGGCATGGTCTTCGGCGAGCTGGTCGATGTGGTGGTCGAGCGCATAGAGGCCGGCGGCGGCGAGGATGCCGGATTGCCGCATGGCGCCGCCGAACATGCGGCGGGCGCGCACCGCTCGCGCGATCGTCTCCGCGCCGCCAGCCAGCACGCTGCCGACCGGGCAGCCCAGCCCCTTCGACAAGGCGACGGAGACGAGGTCGAATGGCCGCGCCAGCTCGGCGAGGCTGACACCCGAGGCGACCGCGGCGTTGAATAGGCGCGCGCCGTCGAGGTAGGAGGCGATCCCCGCGTTGCGCGCGGCGGCGCAGACGGCGACGGCCTCTTCCTGCTCCCAGACAACGCCGCCGCCGAGGTTATGCGTATTCTCGATCGCGACGAGACCGGTGGCCGGCAGCACGATGTGGCCGCGCGGCTTCAAGGCGGCGCGGAACTCTTCGGCGCTGAAGCGTCCGCCCCGGCCGATCGCGGTGAACTGAACCCCGGAATTGGCGGCTCCGGCGCCGGCCTCGTGCCACATCATGTGGGCCTCTTCGCCGACCAGCACCTCCTCGCCCGGCCGGGTCAGCAATTTCAGGGCGATCTGGTTCGCCATCGTGCCGCTCGGCACGAACAGCGCCGCCTCCTTGCCGAGCAGCCCGGCGATGCGCTCCTGCAGCCGGTTGACCGAGGGGTCCTCGCCATACTGGTCGTCGCCGACCGGGGCCTCCGCCATCGCCCGACCCATGCCCTGCGAGGGCCGCGTCACAGTGTCCGAGCGCAAGTCGATCG
>DASYUS010000087.1:0-9164 GCA_036000945.1 Allostellaceae bacterium | reverse complement strand
CACGCCGATGTGATCGAGGGGAGCCCTTACTCCTTGGTCGCACAGATCGCCAACGATCAGTCGCCGACAGTCGGCGAAGTGCGCGGCCAGCTCCAGGGCGCGGTGCGCAACATTCTCGGCTACGGCGATGCATTGTCGGCGCAATACGGCCGCAGCGAGGGGATCAACGACGGGTCGGTCAGCTACTCGGTGCCGCTTCTCAGTGACGACACCAGGCTCAACCTGCGCTACGACATCAACGGGACGCTGGTGGTCAACCCCAATCTGGCGCCGCTCGACATCACCAGCCGCTATTCGAGCATCGCTGCCGGGCTGAGCCGGCCGTTTTATCGCACGGCGGAAGCCAACCTGACTCTCGGCGTCAACTTCGAAGTCCGCAAGGCGCAGACATTTCTGCTCGGCACGCCGTTCCCTTTTACCGCCGGTTCGGACGCCGATGGCCGCACCAACGTCACCGCGTTGCGGTTTTATCAAAGCTGGCTCGACCGCGATGCCGAGCATGTCTTCGCCGCGCGCTCGACCTTCAGCTTCGGCATCAACGCGCTCGGCGCCACGGCTCTCCGCCCGCCGTTCTCCGGGAACCCGTCGGTCACCGGAAATTTCTTCGACTGGCTCGGCCAGGTCCAATATGTGCGGCGCGTCTACGAGGATTGGGAAGCGGTCGTGCGCTCCGATCTGCAGCTCTCCAACCACCCGCTGTTCCCGATCGAGCAATTCGCGCTCGGCGGCATCGACACGGTGCGCGGCTATCGCCAATACCTGACCGTCACCGACAACGCTTTTTTCGCCTCGGGCGAATTGCGCATCCCGCTCGGCAAGGTGCGCCTGCCCTACCTCGCCGACACCGATGACGCCGGGACTGTGCAGTTCGTGCCGTTCTACGATTTCGGCCGCGGCTGGAACCTCGGCCGGCCGACGCCGCCGCCCGCCGACATTTCCAGCGTCGGCGCCGGCTTCCGCTGGCTGGTCGGTTCCGGCCTCGCGCTCGAACTGTACTACGGCAAGGCGCTGCGCCACGTCCCGGTCGGCACCGCATTGCAGGACCGCGGCATCCATTTCCGCGTGACCTCAGTGTTGTATTGAGCGCGGTCGGAAATTCGGGGGTGCCGCGATGATGTTTCGACCTGAAGCCGATCACGATCCGGGCGCAGATTATTCTATCACCCCCCAGTCGCTGGCGCGCTGGATGCGCAGGGCGATCACCGGCAGCCCGGCGATGTTCATCGCGCGGTATTGCGGGTAGCGCGCGATCAGCAATGTTTGCGCGCGGTCGTGCTCCGGACCGGCGGCGAGGATCTCGGCGGGGCCGCGCAGCATGACCCAGCCGAGCCGTCGCCAGTCTTCGTCCCAGCGGTCGACGATAAAGGCGGCTTGCGGGTTTTCGGCGATGTTGCGCACCCGCTTCAAGGGGATGTCCCGGCGCTTCGGCTTCTCGTCGACGGTGATGTACAGCGTCGTCTCATCGACCGCATAGCACACGGGGACCGCGTGCGGAGCGCCGCTGCGGTCGGCGGTGGCGAGGTGGCCGACCCGGCTGTCATCGAGAAAACGGCGCTGGCGCTGACTGAGCATGGCTGGATTGTGCGGCACCCCGCGCCGGTTGCCTAGGAGTTCGGCCGGGTCGTACGATGCCCGCACCGGGCCGGAGGCCCGCGGTCCATAACCCCGGCCCGAGAGGTGCCCATGAGCGATGCATCGACGGTCGCCCTCAGTCCCGAGACCGTGCTGCGGCAAATGAAGGACAACGGCGTCACCGATGTCGTGTGGCTGCCGGACAGCGAGACCAACTGGCTCTATCTGTTGATGAAGGCCGAGCGCTCGCTGCGCCTCGTCGGCGTCGGCCGCGAGGGCAATGCCTGCTCGATCGCCGCCGGGCTCTTTGCCGGCGGCAAGAAGCCGCTGATCCTCATTCAGAACACCGGGATGATGGAGTCGGGCGATTCGATCCGCGGCTGGCTCCTCGGTCTCAACGTGCCGGTGGTAATGATGGTCGGCTATCGCGGCTGGACCCGGCACGGCGTCACCACCGACACTGCGGCGACCTACACCGAGCGCTTCCTGATGGCGTTCGGCCTTCAGTATTACCTCGTCGAGAACGACGCCGACGCGCCGCGCATCACCACAGCCTTCGAAGAGGCCGCGCGCACCCAGCGGCCCGTCGTCGTCCTCGTCGGCGACGAATATCACGGCTTCAACCGATAGAGAGCTGCCTGCCATGATGCGTATCGCCGAAGCGCTCGACGCCTTCCGCCCCCATCGCGGCGACGCGATCGTTGTGCCCGGACGCGGCGGCCGCTACTGGGTTGACCGGACCGCCAGCCCCCAGTTCGACGCGCCGCTCGGCGACCCGGCGATGGGCGGGCATGCCGGGTTCGGATTGGGGCTGGCGCTGGCCCGCCCCGAGCGCAAGGTCGTGCTGTTCGACAGCGAGGGCGACATTCTGATGAGCCTCGGCATCCTGGCGACGATCGCCGAGCAGGCGCCGGCCAATTTCTACCATTTCCTCTTGGACAACGAGGTCTATGCGACGACCGGCGGCCAGCCGGTGCCGAACGCCAAGAACATCGCCTATGACAAGCTGGCGCTCGCCGCCGGCTACCCGCGCGCTCACGCCTTCGACGAGGTCGCCGATCTCGCGCGCGAATTGCCGGCGATTTTGGGGCGCCCCGGCCCGGTTTTTGTCGCGCTCAAGGTCTATCCGGAGATCGAGAACGACCCGATCGGCCGGCGCCGGCGCTGGCAGACCCGCACGCGCGACCAGGTGGTCGCGGATCTGCGCGGCGCGCTCGCAGGGGCCGCGCCATGACCCCCAAGGCAACCGCGATCGACGCCGGCAGCTTCGACTACATCGTGACCGGCGCCGGCTCGGCCGGCTGCACGGTCGCCGCGCGACTCAGCGAGGACGGCCGCTACCGGGTCCTCTTGCTCGAAGCCGGCCCCGAAGACCGCGGCTTCTGGATCCACGTGCCGATCGGCTACAGCCGGCTGTTCGCCAACCCGAAGATCAACTGGATGTTCGAAAGCGAGCCCGAGCCCGAGCTCGAAGGGCGCACGATGTATCAGCCGCGCGGCAAAGTGCTGGGCGGCACCAGCTCGATCAACGGCATGGTCTACATGCGCGGCAACCCGGCCGACTACGATCTGTGGCGTCAGCGCGGCTGCACCGGCTGGGACTGGGACAGCGTCCTCCCTTATTTCCGCAAGGCCGAGGACCAGGAGCGCGGCGCCGATCGTGCGCACGGCAGCGGCGGGCCGCTGCGCGTCTCCGACCAGGCGATCCATTGGGAATTGGGTGACCATTTCATCGCCGCCGCGCAAGAGGCGGGCCTTCCCGCCAACAACGATTTCAACGACGGCGAGCAGGAAGGCGCGGGGCCGTTTCAGAACACGACCGACCGCAAGCACCGCTGGAGCACGGCGACCGCCTATCTGCGCCCGGCGCGCCGGCGCGCCAACCTCACGGTCCGTACCAACGCGCAGGCGACGCGCGTTCTGTTCGACAACGGCAAGGCGAGCGGTGTCGAATTCATCTGCGACGGCGTCCCCCATGTCGCACGGGCACGTGGCGAGATCGTCGTCTGCGGCGGCGTCTACGGCTCGCCGCAACTGCTGCAATTGTCCGGGCTCGGGCCGGCGGCGCTGTTGCAGGAGTTCGGCATCCCGGTGGTGCGCGACATGCCCGCGGTCGGCGCCGAGCTGCAGGACCATTTCTACGTGCGCCTGGCGTTTCGCTGCACCAAACCGATCACCCTCAACGACGTCGCCAACAGCCCGGTGAAAAAGCTGGTCGCCGGGCTGCAATACGTGCTGTTTCACAAGGGGCCGTTGACCAGCAACGGCATCTGTGCCGGCGGCTTCGCGCGCAGCGACCCGCGCCTCGACCGCCCCGACATCCAGCTCAATTTCAGTGTCTGGAGCTTTGCCGAGCGCAACAACCGGGGTGTCGTGCCGCACCCGTTCCCGGGCTTCACGATCAGCGCGGTCCATCTGCGGCCCGATGCGCGCGGCACGGTTCACCTGAAGAGCCCCGACCCGCTGGCGGCGCCGGCGATCCGCTTCAACTTCCTGCGCACCCAATACGATCTGCAGGCGCTGACCGCCGGGATGCGGCTCGCGCGCAACATCACGCACCAGCCGGCGCTCGCCGCCTATGTGGCCGAGGAACTGCTGCCGGGCGCGCAGGTCGAGAGCGATGCCGAGTTCGAGACCGCGATTCGCAAGAACGGTCTCTCCAACCTGCACCCGGTCGGCACCTGCCGGATGGGCGCCGATCCCGGCGCGGTGTGCGATCCGCGGCTGCGGGTCAACGGCGTCGGCGGTCTGCGCGTCGTCGACGCCTCGATCATGCCAACAGTGCCGGCCGGCAACACCAACGCGCCGACGATCATGATCGCCGAAAAGGCCAGCGAGATGATCCTCGCCGACGCCCGCGCCGCCTGAGACGGCGGCGCCATCCGGCCTGCCGCCACGGCGGATTTCGACCGCCTCGCGAATGCGCGGATTTCCATCGAGTCGGCGCAACACCCAACCGCATTCCCGGCGAAAGCCAAAAGGCCGCGGCGCCGGACCGGTGGCTCCCGGCTTTCGCCGGGAGTGCGGTATTGGGTGAGGCCGGTGGCAATCGATCGACGGAGCGAAATCGGCGCTAGCGCCGGTCCTCAACAATACTGTGTTAGAAGATTGTCTTCTGTAGTTATTTAAAATTAGATGTTTATTCTTGTCGGCATGGTTTACGTAAATTTACCATCTATTGCTTACGAGGGTTTACACAAACTCAATATATATTGCAGGAAAATGCGCCGCACTTCCGAGACGGGAAGGAGGCTCGGCGTTAGCCATGCACGGCACACGGCGCATCTTCGAAAGTCTGCCGGTCCGCTACAAGCTGTTGGCGATCGCCGGAACGGCGGTACTGCCGGTGCTGGTGCTGGCGGCGGTCGTCGCCGGTTCGACCGACGAGCCGTTCATGTTGCTCGCGCTCGTCGCTGCGCTCGCCGGGATCGGGCTGTCGGTGCCGGTGCACGGGATCGTTACCCGGCCGCTCGCTCGGCACGCAGAAGCCATCGAAGAGCTGGAAGCCGCCAGGCGCGAGGCGGAGACCGCGAGCCAGGCAAAATCCGAATTCCTCGCCAATATGAGCCATGAGTTGCGCCAGCCGCTGAACGCGATCATCGGCTTTTCCGACTTGATGAAATCGGAGACGTTCGGACCACTCGGCAACCCGACCTATCTCGAATACGCCGCCGACATCAATTTCAGCGGCACCCATCTGCTCGAAATCATCAACGATATCCTCGATGTCGTGCGCTACGAATCGGGCCGGATGGAGCTGAAGGAGGAGGTCGTCGACGTCGATACGGTAATCAATGAGGCGCTGCGGCTGGTCGCGCCACAGGCCTTGCAGGGCAAGGTCGAACTGGAATGGCGCGCGCCTGTTTCGCCCCTGCCGTCGCTCCAATGCGACCGGGTGCGGCTGCGCCAGATGCTGGTCAACATCCTGTCGAACGCCGTCAAGTTTACCAGGCCCGGCGGTTCGATCGAGATCAGCGCCGAACTCGCCGACGGCTTGCACTTCGTCGTCAGCGATACCGGGATCGGCATCAGGCTCGAAGACATTGCCCGCATCATGACCCCGTTCGGCCAGGTTGCCTCTGCCTTTGCCCGCGATCACCAGGGAACGGGGCTCGGATTGACGCTGACGAAGGCCTTGATCGAGCGGCACGGCGGCAGGCTAAGCCTCGACAGCACGCCCGGCGTCGGCACCACCGTCCGGCTTTCTTTCCCGCCTGAGCGGGTGGTGCGTGCGCCCGGTGGTCCTGATGCGGCGCCCGGAGAGAACGGGCCCTCCTGAGCCGGCTGCGTTATTGCGCCGCCATCGCCGGCTGCGCTTCGCCGATGACGAGCCCCAAGGGGCTGGCGCCGATGTGCACCGCAGCGCCATCTGGGATGCGGCCTTCGAGGATCTGCTGGGCTAGCGGGTTCTGCAATTCGCGCTGGATCACCCGCTTCAAGGGGCGTGCGCCGTAGACCGGGTCGTAGCCCCTCTCCGCGAGCCAGCGTTCGGCTGCCTCGTCGATGTCGAGGGCGATCTTGCGGTCCGCAAGCAGCTTCTTCAGGTGCCCCAGCTGGATCTCGACGATACCCTTCATGTCGCCGCGCGAGAGGCGCCGGAACAACAGGATCTCGTCGAGCCGGTTGAGAAACTCCGGCCGGAACGCGGCGCGCACCGCCGCCATTACCGAGGGGCGCGCCTCATCGATGTCGGCCCCGTCCGGCAGGCTCGCCAAGGCGTCGCTGCCGAGGTTCGAGGTCAAGACGATCAGCACGTTGCGGAAGTCCACGGTGCGGCCCTGGCCGTCGGTCAGCCGGCCGTCGTCGAGCACCTGCAACAGCACGTTGAAGACATCGGGGTGCGCCTTCTCGACCTCGTCGAAGAGGATCACCTGATAGGGCCGGCGCCGCACCGCCTCGGTCAAGGCGCCGCCCTCGTCATAGCCGACATAGCCCGGCGGCGCGCCGATCAGCCGTGAGACCGAGTGCTTCTCCATGTATTCCGACATGTCGATGCGCACCATCGCCTGCTCGTCGTCGAACAGGAAATTGGCCAGCGCCTTGGTCAGCTCGGTCTTGCCGACGCCGGTCGGCCCGAGGAAGAGGAACGAGCCGATCGGCCGGTTGGGGTCCTGCAGGCCGGCGCGGGCGCGGCGGATCGCGTTCGAGACGGCGACCACCGCCTCGTCCTGGCCGATGACGCGGCGGCGCAAATTCTCCTCCATGTGGAGAAGCTTCTCGCGCTCGCCTTCGAGCATCTTGTCGACCGGGATGCCGGTCCAGCGCGAGACGACGGCGGCGATGTGCTCCGGCGTCACCGCCTCTTCGAGCATGCGGCCCTTCTCGGCGCCCTCGGCCTCCTTCAGCTTGCGTTCGAGCTCGGGGATGACGCCGTAAGTCAATTCGCCGGCGCGGCCCCAGTCGCCGCGGCGCTGCGCCTGGTCCAATTCGGCGCGCGCCTGATCGAGCTGTTCCTTCAGCTTCTGCGCGTCGGCGAGCTTCGACTTCTCGGCCTGCCACTCGGCGGTCAGCTCGGCCGATTCCTGCTCCAGGTCCTCCAGCTCCTTGACGAGCTTCTGCAGGCGGTCCTGCGACGCTGGGTCGTGCTCCTTCTTCAGCGCCTCGCGCTCGATCTTCAGCTGGATGATGCGGCGGTCGAGCTCGTCGATCTCCTCGGGCTTCGAATCGACCTCCATCCTGAGCCGCGAAGCGGCCTCGTCCATCAGGTCGATCGCCTTGTCGGGGAGGAAGCGGTCGCTGATGTAGCGGTGCGACAAAGTCGCCGCGGCGACGAGTGCGCTATCGGCGATGCGCACGCCGTGGTGCACCTCGTATTTTTCCTTGATGCCGCGGAGGATCGAGATCGTGTCCTCGACCGACGGCTCGTTGACGAAAACCGGCTGGAAGCGCCGCGCCAGAGCGGCGTCCTTCTCGACGTGCTTGCGGTACTCGTCGAGCGTCGTCGCGCCGACGCAGTGCAAATCACCGCGCGCCAAGGCGGGTTTAAGCATGTTGGAGGCGTCCATTGCGCCTTCCGCCTTGCCGGCGCCGACGAGCGTGTGCAGCTCGTCGATAAAGACGATGATCTCGCCGGCCGCGGCGGTGATCTCCTGCAGCACCGCCTTCAGCCGCTCCTCGAACTCGCCGCGGTATTTCGCGCCGGCGACCATCGCGCCGAGGTCCAAGGCCATCAGGCGCTTGTTCTTCAGGCTCTCCGGCACGTCGCCGTTGACGATGCGCAGCGCCAGACCCTCGACGATCGCGGTCTTGCCGACGCCGGGCTCGCCAATCAGCACGGGATTGTTCTTGGTGCGGCGCGACAAGACCTGGATCGTCCGGCGGATCTCCTCGTCGCGGCCGATGACCGGATCGAGTTTCCCTTCGCGCGCCGCCTCGGTCAGGTCGCGCGCGTATTTCTTCAAGGCGTCGTAGCCCTCCTCGGCCGACGCCGATTCCGCCTTGCGCCCCTTGCGCAGGTTCTCGATCGCGGCGTTGAGGCTCTGCGGCGTCACATGGCCGGCCGCCAAAGCCTTGCCCGACGGCGTGTCGCTCGCCATCGCCAGCGCCAGCAGCAGCCGCTCGACCGTGACGTAGCTGTCGCCGGCTTTCTCGGCGATCTTCTCGGCCTGGTCGAAGATCCGCGCCAGCTCCGGCGACAGATAGACCTGGCCGGCGCCGCTGCCCTCGACCTTCGGCTGCTTGTTGAGTTCGGCCTCGACCTGCGCCAGCACCAGCTTCGGGTCGCCGCCGCCGGCACAAATCAGATTGGCGCACAGCCCTTCCTTGTCATCGAGCAAGACTTTGGCTAGGTGCTCGGGCGACAGGCGCTGGTGGCCGCTGCGCAACGCGAGGCTTTGCGCCGATTGGACAAAGCCCTTCGAGCGCTCGGTATACTTCTCCAGATCCATGGTGGAACCCTCCCGATGAACCGGCCGCAGCGCCCCCGAAGGCAGCCTCCGCGACCCTTCGCTGCCTGATATGGGGCGCCGTGTGCGACGCAGCAATGCACCGCCGCGGCCGCGCCGTCATTGCGCTAACTCAATGCCGGAGGCCGAGTTGTCGCGGGAAGGGGGGATTGGGGCTAGTGTCCTGAACCGGAAGTTTGTTCGTTCTAAAACCTCTGGAATTGTCGTCCCGGCGAAAGCCGGGACCCACCGATCCGCCGTACGAGTCGTTGAGACGTGGGTCCCTGCTTTCGCAGGGACGACAAGATAGTAAAGGTCAAACCCGGTCGGACTTCGGCGATCCGGCCGTTCGACGGCGCCTCAATCGCCGTCGGCGGCGATGCGGCCGACAAACTCGCCGAAATCCTTGGCCTCGCGGAAATTTCGGTAGACCGAGGCAAAGCGGATATAGGCGACCTGATCGAGGGTCGAGAGCGCTTCCATGACCAATTCGCCGATCATGTCGCTGGGGATTTCGGTCTCGCCGGAGCTTTCGAGCTGGCGCACCAGGGAATTGATGATCCGCTCGACGCGGTCGGGCTCGACCGGCCGCTTGCGCAGCGCGACGTAGATCGAGCGGGCCAGCTTGTCGCGGTCGAAGGGCTCGCGCTGGTTGTTCTTTTTCAAGACGGTCAGCTCGCGCAGCTGAACCCGCTCGAAGGTGGTGAA
>DASYUS010000086.1:0-1999 GCA_036000945.1 Allostellaceae bacterium | reverse complement strand
TCGAGATCGGCCTCCGCCTGCGGCGCGTGCACCGATGCGATCGCCGCGTTCCAGGCGGGCCAATGGCGTCTCTCACAAAGCGCCGCGTCGAGCCATTCCGGCAGCTCCGGCGCACGTCCCAGCGCCGCCGCGACGGCCCGCGCGGCGATGCGCGAGGAGAGCCCGGCGGTCAGCGGATAGACCGGCTCGATCGGCTTCATCTGGTCGGCCTCGGCCGCCGGCACCGCGTAATCCGGATGGGCGATCTGCGGCATGCCGTCGTAATATTCGACGCGGCCGCTGACGACGCGCTCGGCGCCGACCGGAAAGAGCCGGTCGAGGTAGTCGCCCCGCACGTTGAAATAGACCAGCATCAGGCTGCCGGTGGCGTCGCCGACGAACACCCGATAGGGGCGGCGGCCGATCCCCTTCTGGTGGCGTTCCACCTCGCCCTTGACCGTGACGATCGAGCCTTGCGGCCAGTCGCGCGGGTGCAGCTCGCCGATCTTCGGCGCGGCGCGGCGGTCGACGAGGCCGGTCGGCAGGTGCCACAGCAGGTCGACGACATTGGGGCCGGCCGCCCGCTCGAACAGCCGGCCGAGCTGCGGCCCGATGCCGGGCAGCACGGTCACCGGGGCGAAGAGCCGGTCGAGGAGGGCGGGGCGCATGGCAGAAGCGGCTGATCAGAATCAAAGCTGACGCGACGGCCAAGGATGGCTATATCCGGAGTGTCGCACCAGCCCCTCACCCCAACCCTCTCCCCGTTTACGAGGCTTTGCACAAAAACTGCCGTCATTCGGGGGCGCGGTCGAAGGCCGCGAGCCCGGAATCCATATTCCAGAAGCCGATGTTTATGGATTCCGGGTTCGCTGCTGTGCAGCGCCCCGGAATGACAAGCCAACGCGCAAGGCAGCACGTGCTGGGGGAGGGAGTTCGGAGGTGGTAAGAGGCCCTTTGCCATGCGTCCGACGAGGCAGTAGTTCGAATGACAGCGTCGCCCGATATCCGCCGCAAGCGGCTGCTGTTCCGCTCGTGGCACCGCGGCACGCGCGAGGCCGATCTGATCCTCGGCTCGTTTGCCGAGGCGAATCTCGCCGCCTTCGACGAAACCCGGCTCGATCGCTACGAGGCCTTGCTGGAATGCCCCGACGCCGATCTGTTCGACTGGATCACCGGCCGCACCGCCCCGCCGCCCGAATACGACCACGACGTGACCCGGCTCCTCCTCGCCTTCCGCTACCGCCCGGGGGCGACATGAACCGGCGCGATTTCGTCACGCTGCTCGGCGGCGCGGCACTCGCATGGCCGCTTGCCGCCCGCGCGCAGCAGCAGGCGATGAAGGTGATTGGCTACCTCAGTCCCGCTTGGCCCAGGCTGGCCGCGGCGGCACCGTATTGGGCTGCGTTCCGCCAGGGGCTCGGCGAAACCGGCTATGTCGAGGGACGGAATCTGGCGATTGAATATCGCTATGCCGAGGGCGACCGCGATCGGCTGCCCGCATTGGCCGCCGATCTCGTCGGCCGCAAGGTCGATGTGATCGTGGCGGCCGTCTCGGCGCGCACGGCCAAAGAGGCCACCTCGACGATACCGATCGTCTTCCAGGAGGCCCGCGACCCGGTCGAGGCCGGCCTGGTCGCCAGCCTCGCCCGGCCGGGCGGCAACCTCACGGGCTTCGCCGGCTTCAATCTCGAGCTGACGCCCAAACGTCTCGAGCTGCTAACGGAATTGGTCCCCCAGGCGAGGGTGATCGCGCTGCTCGCGGACCCGACCACGCCGTTTTCCGAGCCGATGATCAGCGACGTGCAGGAGGCGGCGCGCATGAAGGGGGTGCAGCTCGCTGTCCTCAAGGCCGGCACCGAAAGCGAGATCGACGCCGCCTTCGCCAGCCTCGGCCAACTGCGCGCCGGCGGGCTTCTGGTCGGCGGCAGCGTGTTCTTCGCCATTCGGCGCGAGCAGATCTTCGCGCTGGCGTCACATCATGCCGTACCGGCGATGTACGACGCGCGTGGCTACGTCGCGG